>JAVEWL010000813.1:0-2832 GCA_034004565.1 FCB group bacterium
TGATTTCCCAGTTGGGAGAGGTCGCTGTCGTGCCATTTAAGTTGAACGTACTTTCACACGATGAAGGTCGTACTACTCTCGATGGCGCAAGGCAACTCAACTCGGATGCCCGCCACTATGTCGCTCACATCGTCTCCGCGTTCCAAGGCTATCTTGCAAGGGATGCCGATCCAAATGCTGAAGAAGGTGTCGACGACGGGATATTATTCGGGCTGACAGCGTCAAAAGCAAACTCGTCCGATCCCATCGGGTCGCTCATCTATCTCGAGACGGGACGTGACGCGAACGTCGCGCCCGCGATTATCGTGAATCACGAGCGATTCACCGTTGCGCACGAAGTTGGCCACCAATTTGTGGCGGAAGAGTGGCACGGTGCGGACGATCCGCCGGGGTCGGGTACCTATATAATGACGACTGCGCCAAGGTCGATTTTTTCCGATCATTTGTGGTATTCGCCAACAACTCTCGACATTATTCGAAGTGCTGAAAAGCCACAACCGTAAAAGGAGTACTAACCTATGACTACGTTTACTTGGCAAAGAACTTTGGCATTGCACCTTGTATCATATGTGGTCGTGCTTGTACCAACGACCGGTGCGGCATCGCCGGATTGCGCGAATCTCCAGGTTCATGTAACGCCCGAACTGGTAACTTCCGTTTTGGGAGAGAATCCGGTTGTCACACTTCAACTGAAAAACGTTGGTTCTTCGACCATCCTGCTTGGGGGTGACGATCTTCGCTCGACCGTCCTTAGAATCAACGTTTCGGGGCCGAAGACCGATTCGTTGTATCGCAATAACCCACGGACAGAACCGCCTTTGGCATGGTGCGCACTCGCACCCGGCGCCACTGCCTCACGATCCATCTTCGTAACCGCAATCGATTATTTTCCACCGCTTATGGATAGGACCGATGCGGGTGAACGGCAGCTGGTGTACAAGCTGGCAGTATGGACAAAGGTCGGGGATCAGACCCGCCTATGCCACTTGGAGTCTGCGCCAATCATCTGGCGCATGGAGGCGTATGCTGCCGAGGAAAAAGCACGCTACGAGAGCGCGGTTGAGACCCTCCGGGGGTTGCCGTTAAACACTCTGGAAAGTGTCGCTGGCCGAAGAGAGGTTCTTGAGCACGCTCCGGCAGAATGGAAACCTCAGTTGCTTGCGGCCTACCTCACCGAAGCGAGAATAGTGGGCGGGAACAATATTACCTTTGATGGTACTGAGTTCCAATATCTCATTGACTCGGCTGGACGCGCATTGGAATTGGGCCCACCGTACTGCGACCCTTTACTCAACACATCTTTTATTGACTTTTTGGGGAAGAACAAGCAATGGAGCCTTTTGAAACAAATATCGCAGAAGCTCTGTGCGGAGCGGGAGTACCGTCCTGGCTTGGATTACGAGGCAGTCTGGTTGGGTGGATTCGCCGCCTTTTTGGACGATCCGCAGTGGGGTGTGCCCCCGGAGCGGCGTGCCGAACTGGAGGAGTCGTTCCTCACGTGCTTGTCAAAGGGCCTCGAACGCCAGGATATCCGCGCCGCCAGTGCCGCCGCGGATTTGCTCGAGCCCTTGGCGGCCAAGGGTAAATGGTCGAATGTACAAGAGGTAGCGTCGGCCGTGCTAAAGCACCATCCCGAACATGTGAAAGCCCAAGCGGCAAAACAGCAAGCCGCCGCCCACCTTGGCGCGGAATAGGACATTGAAGCCCAATGAGGCGGCCGGGACCGGCGGTTCTGCCGCTCGTCCCGGCCGCGCGTTTCGGAGGGTGCGAGCCAATCTGGGCTCCGCGGCGCAGTTCAGAGGGCAGGATTCACCGCGCGGCCGAATCTCCAGACGCCGAGTGCCCCGGAATCGACCTCGACTGCTGCACCGACTCCGGCCCATTGTCTTGGAGCATCGCACGGCGATGGTGGTCTTATGGACGCCTGGAATCAAGGCCCATGCTTTTTTCCAGAAAGCATAGTACGTTTACGCAACTACGATGGTCCGTAATGTCGTGGCAAACGAAAGGACGGAATTATGCTCATGCAAATGACGCGAATGATAATTAAAGAAAGGCGACGTATGTCACATTTTTCCTTCGTACGCATGATATGGGTTGTCACGACGTCTTGCGCTTTGGGCGCGGGCGATGCTCCGCCCGTGCGGCTGGAGCTTCGCCTAGAAGAGCAAACGTTGCAATGCTATGTGCCCTACATGCTCGAGTATACGATGGAGAACACTGGATCGGCGCCCCTGCCGGTTGAGATGCTCCAGGAGGGTGTGCCGCGCGGCCTTGGTTGGCGCGTGACGGATCGCTCCGGGAGCGAGAAGAACTACCCTCCCTCGTTGGAAATGCAGCGCGTTGTGGCCGACACGGTAGAGCTCGCTCCAGGTGCCACTCTGTGCGGACGGTTGGTCATCGGCGTGTCCGAAGACGGGTTTGTTTTCTCGGAGCCTGGCGAATACAAACTGCGCTTGCTTTGGCGGGACTCGGGGCAGGCGGTCGTCGCGACCAGCGAGCCGTTGGCTTCAACTGTTGTACGACCAACGCCGGCCAATGAGCGCGCTGCTCATGAATTTGCGCTCATCGCATTGAAATGGACTGACGTCGAACCGGGATCCTTGGACTTGACCGACGAGAAAGCGAGGATAGGAATGTACCGTTGCGCGGGAAATCGACTCGCGCTGTTTATCGGGCGGCAGATGCCGTATCGGGCCCGTCCAGACGGGGACGCACAGAATCAACACGAATGGAGGATGGTGGAGGAACTTCGCCATTACATTGGCGAATTCCCGGACTCTCCGTATGCGGCCTACGTCGCTCGGTTTCTGGCCTTTGTCGACATGGATA
>JAVEWL010000814.1:0-2832 GCA_034004565.1 FCB group bacterium
AGTAGAGCAGGACGAGCGCGCCCATCACGATGACCCGCCCGATAGCCAGCGGCACTTCCCACGCCGCGATGTACTCGATGCGTTGCGCGGGATTCTCCACACACTGGTCGATGACCTGAAATCGTACGCTGAGGTAGGGAATCTGGAACAGGGGTGTTTCCACCGAGCGCAGAAACCCGAAGATAATCAGCGTGTAAACGCTAATTTCATGCAGCATGACCACACCGCCCGCAAAGAGCATGACCGCCGCCCAGAACATGGCCTTGCTCCGGTTCTCCGGCACGATGAGACGGCCGGCCAGATAGGCCACCACAATGCTGACGAGCGCCTGCCCGCTCGTGAACAGGCCGACATCCCCCTCGCGCGAAGTCTGCATGTACATGACCAGCGCCAACAGCACGTGGAAGAGCTGGAACGCGCCCGCCAGCGGCAATGCCGCCAGCATGACCAACCGCCAGTCCCGCTGGTCCGGGCCGGGAAACAGCGCGCGGCGGATGTGAAACGGCCGGCGGGTGCGGTCGTGCGGCACGCCCCAACTGAGGACCACGGCCATGATGAACATGCAAACGGCCAGGAAGAAGATGATGTAGTAGCCGATCCGGTTGCCCGGCAGCACCTCGATGAGCAGGCCCGCGGCCGCGGGCGCGACGAGGCGCGCCGCGCTCGACACCGCGGATAGCCAGCCGAAGAAGTACTCCCGGTTCCCGCGTGTTGTTACGTCGTAGTGAAATACGTTGTTGCCCGCCCAGAACAGACCCCAGGTCACTCCGAGCAGCGCACCCAGCGGCACGGCGTATTGGGCGCTGTCATCCCGCAACCACAGGATCAACCCGTAATACACCGCGTGCAACACCAGACCCAGCCGGTAGACGTGCAGCCGGTCGCGCGCCTGCGAATACCAGCCGGACAACAGAAAGACGACCGGCGTCACCGCGAAAATGGCCAGGTAGTGGAAGCAGACCACCTCGAAGCGCTGGCTGCTGATGTAGAAATAGACCGCCACGAACACCGAGCACAGCGCGTCGGCCGTCATGTACAACGCATTGAGAAAAAGGACCAGCCGGGCCTTGGGTTCGAGTGTCTTGGTGCTCATGAGGCGCACAACATTACGCCGCGGCAGAAAAGAACGCAAGTTGAATTCTGCGAGATACCAGGATCGGGGATATTAAGCTTGTCTCAGCCGGCAACATCTGCGAGAATGGAAACCTGATTTTTCGAGAATTGGTCCAAGGGGTAAGCGGAGTGCATACTGCGCGGCCGCAACCATGTCAAGGAGAAATGGGAAATGAAGATGTCTCGCAGGAATTTCCTGGGATCGTCGGCGGCGGCCGTGGTCGTGGCCGGCATGAAGGCACAAGGGAAGGTCTGGGGCGCGAACGAGCGTATCGGGGTGTGCACCATCGGATTCAACGGCCAGGGCCGCAGCCATATCGGGGACGTGCTCAAGCTCAAGGACCAGGCGGAAATCGTGGCCCTGTGCGACGTGGACAGCCGGGTGCGCGAGAGCATGACCAAGACCGTCGAGCGCGAGCAGGGCAAGGCGCCGAAGACCTACGAGGACCTGCGCGAGGTCATGGCGGACCCTGACGTTCACGCGGTGACCATTGCCACGCCGAACCACTGGCACTCCCTCGCTTCCATCTGGGCCTGCCAGGCGGGCAAGGATGTCTATGTCGAGAAGCCGCTCAGCCACAACGTGTGGGAAGGCCGGCAACTCGTCGCGTGCGCGGGACAGACCGGGCGCATCGTCATGCACGGTACCCAGAGCCGGTCGGACGCGACGCTTATCCGGGACATGGGTCTGCTGCGGTCCGGGTTCCTGGGCAAGGTCGTGCACTCGCGCGGCGTGGTCTACAAGAACGGGAACCGCTACGCCATCGGCCACGCCAAGGAAGGCGAGGTGCCGGATTTCCTCAACTACACGCTGTGGCAGGGGCCGGCCAAGGACCACCCGTTCTGGCTCAACGCGGACTCGCGGCGGCCCAGCGGCCTGTTCGTCCACTACAACTGGCACTGGTTCTGGGAGTGGGGCAACGGCGAAATCGGCAACCAGGGCGTGCACGAGATGGACATCGCCTCGTGGGCCATGGGCGACCGCCTGCCCGTGCGCATCGCTTCGACCGGTGGCCGCTACGCCTGGGACGACGACGCCGAGACGCCGAACACGCAGGCCACGCAGTTCACCTATGACGACGGCACGATGATGACTTTCGAAGTGCGCAACCTGGGCTCTTTCCAGGAGGCCGACGCGGGCGACTGCACGAACAGCGTCTTCTGCGAGGAAGGGTACTACGTGCGCCGCAAGGGCTTCTTCAATTACAAGGGCGAGCCGATCGAAGTGAAGGACCCGCTGCCCCCGTCCAAGAGCAAGTTCGAGCACTTCTTCGCGGCCATCCGCTCGCGCAACGCCGCCGACGTCACCGCGCCGGTTCTGCCGGGCCACATCGGCTGTGTGCACTGTCACATCGGCAACATCGCCTACCGGCTTCAGCGCACGCTCACGTTCGACCCCGCCACCGAGACCTTTGGGGACGACGCCGAGGCGAACGCACACCTCAAGCGCGATTACCGCGAGGGCTTCGAGGTGCCGCAATTCGCCTGAGCCTTGTGGACAAGACATGAATGCACCGGGGTTCGGCTGCGTGCCGGATCCCGGTTCTTCTTTGCGCCATTTCGAGGATCCGTGATTTCATTGGATTCCCGCGCACGAGGGGGGGTACACTGTCCAAAATCCGTTCTTCCATGTGGAATAATGCGGTAATCA
Source organism: FCB group bacterium (assembly GCA_034004565.1). GTDB lineage: Bacteria > Hydrogenedentota > Hydrogenedentia > Hydrogenedentales > SLHB01 > JAVEWL01. Next base: position 2,765 of record JAVEWL010000814.1, read on the forward strand.
GAGGAGGAAACAAGGTCAGGGAAATCTCACGCAGAAAATTCCTCGGGGCCTCCATGGCGGCCGCCGTG
>JAVEWL010000815.1:0-2832 GCA_034004565.1 FCB group bacterium
ACATCGCCGACGAAGCCGCGGGCCTCGTCTCCGCAGCCTGTTCTGTTTGCGGCCGTACCGCCCCATGAGTATAGAATCCAGCGGACCGACAGACAACAGGAGGGCCGGGATGCGCGGCGTCGCGAAGGTCTCATACCCTGACAACCGGTACGCTTATCGGCGTAGCATCCTTATCCGGCCGCACGGGAAAGAAGACGCCGATAAAGACGCAGGGATAGATCGAGTGGCGGCGCGCGGCAAGGGGAATAGGGGGGGCGAGCATGCGAGTCTGGACAGGGAGGGTCTGCTGTACAAGCCGTCACTTCTTTCGTGTGAGAAGCACTTCCTGCATCGCCGTGAGGGCTCTTAAGGGACGTGCCTGCAGCCGCAGGGGACCCGGTGTGTTCTCCCAACGGGTCACACTGGCCGCGTTCACGCCCAGTGCATCCGCGAACTCGGAGACGGTGTGGTTGTGCTGTTTGCGTAGCGCTGCGATAGCCGCGCCCGTGGGCGCCGCTGAATCAAAGAGACGCGCAGGCTTCTTGACGGACGCCCGTCTCGGCTTTGACTTCCGGTTCACAGAAGGCTTTGGCGCCGTTGCGCGACGCCCGGTGGATTTCAGATTCGGCTTTTTCCCCGGCGTTCTCTCCTTGGACGGATGGGGATGCGAATCCGGAACAGGCGAGGCGATAGGTGCTTCGCCAGTATCAATATCGATTCCGAAAATGTGCGCGAGTCCGTCGTCAGCCAACGCATCACCGGCGGCGGCGCCCATGGCGGCCGGCAGCGCAACTTCAGCCGAAACCAGTTCCTGCGCATCCACGCCGCGCAACAAGAAGAGCAATTCGGGCCGTTGATCCAGTCTGCTGCCGACTCCATAGAGCACCGCAGCCACATGCTTGCACATCGTAGCCCAGTCCGCACAGGAGCATTTGAGTTTCATTCCACCGGGTTGGGGAAAAAGCCCTTGTTTCCGATCGCTCACGACCTCCATCACATGATTTGATATCTCGCCCCGCAGCAACTCCAGCATCGAACCGATTTGGCCGTGGCACTTGCTCTTGACGGTTTTCCAGGTCTTCCGCGCAAGCGGCTCAATCGTGATGATGACCTTGTACAGTTCAGACCCCATTACAATCGCCTCGATTTGACCCGCCCGCACTTCGAGATGACACACCGAACCGTTTCGCACATAGGTGCGCCCGCGCGGCAACCGGTTTTCATAGTCCGAAAACGATTCAAGGTGATCGCACCATCCTGCCCCCCAGAAGCTCGCTGCAATCTTGCGCCCATCCAGTTCGACGGGTTCGATCGTCTTGCCCTTCTTGCGAAGCTTCTCCATCTCCTTCCTGGCCTTGGCGCGACGCGCGGCCACGGGAACATAGGGCCTCCATGAAGAGTAGGACATGCCAGCTTCTCCCTTATACAGCCGCCCGGTGAACGTCCAACCGGACCAAATCCATCAGTTCATCATCGCTCAACCCGGTGAGATCCAATTCACCGGCGCCAGAAAGCAATTCGTTGGCCAATTGCCGCTTTTCGCTTATCATGGCGTCGATCCGCTCCTCAACCGACCCGCGCGTCACGAATTTGTGAACGAGCACGTTCTTATGCTGGCCGATGCGGAACGCACGGTCCGTTGCCTGGTCTTCGACCGCCGGATTCCACCATCGGTCGAAATGAATTACATGCGAGGCCGCGGTCAGGTTAAGGCCCGTGCCTCCGGCCTTGAGTGATAGCACCATGAACGGCGGCCCCTCCTCGCGCTGAAACTGCTCCACAAGGCCCTTTCGCTTGGCCACGCTTGTGGCTCCGTGCAAGACAAGACCGGACCGGCCGAAAATAGAAGCCAAATGCGCCGCCACCGAGTCGATGATCTCCCGGAATTGTGTGAAGACCAGCACCCGTTCCTGCCGCTCCGACAACTCCTCGCAGATCTCCGCCAGCCGCTGAAACTTGCCGCTTCCTTCCGGAAGGTACGCCCCGTCGCCGGTGAGTTGGCTCGGATGGTTGCACACTTGTTTCAGCCGCATCAGCGTTTGCAACACCAATCCACGCCGTTCAATGCCGTCGAGATTCTCAATGGCGAGTCTCATGTTTTCGACGACCTGTTCGTACAAGCGGACCTGCGCCTTGGTCAGGCTGCAGAAACGAGTCGCTTCAATCTTATCTGGGAGGTCGTCGATGACGGAACGGTCCGTCTTCAACCGTCGCAAGATGTACGGAGCCACAAGACGGCGTAATGGTGCATATTGATCGTTTGGACGCGACTGAAGATTATTCACGAAGGATTTGAATACTGAGGCCGTGCCCAGCAGGCCGGGATTCAGAAAGTCGAAAAGCGACCACAAGTCGCCGAGCCGGTTTTCCACGGGTGTGCCGGTCAACACGATGCGCGATCTTGCCGGGAGTTTCTTGACTGCGCGCGTCTGGCGCGTTCCCGGATTCTTTATGGCCTGCGCTTCATCCAGGATCACCAGCCGCCACGCAACCTGCGCAAGCCAATCCTGCCGGATAAGCATGGAGTATGTGGTGATTGCCAAGTCTACCCCGCCCAGCCCGCCGGCCGGGTCCTTCTCGATGCGCGCCAAAGTGGATGCGCCGGTTTCCGAAGGATGCAGGAAAGCCAGCCGGAGTCCAGGCGCAAACCGGTGGGCTTCCGCGCGCCAATTGCCCAGCAACGATGCGGGCACAATCAACAAGGAGGGGCCGCCCTCTTTCCGGGATTGCCGCGCGTGCAAGAGCAGGGCCAGCACCTGGATCGTCTTGCCCAAGCCCATGTCGTCGGCGAGACAGGCCCCGAGCCCCAAGTCCGTCAGGAAACGCAACCAGGCTACACCGTTGCGCTGATAG
>JAVEWL010000816.1:0-2829 GCA_034004565.1 FCB group bacterium
CGCGACGGAAGGGCCGCGTGGTCCGTCGCGTTCCCCGGCGAGGACGGCGCCGTCCTTCCCTTGAGCGAGACCCTTCTCTGCTCCGACCGCGGCACGGCCAGCACCTATTGGGGCAATCAAAACGACGCCAAGCAGGTCTTCGCCCGGCACGGCAACCGCCTCCACCTCCTCGAAGCGGGCGGCATGCCCGACGCGGTGCTCGCCGGCGCCATTCTCATCCCCGAGGTGCCCGTCCAACGCCTGCGCGGCACCCCCGAAGGCGCCCGCCTCGCAAGCCGCCTCGCGCCCGCAACGGTCAAATCGGATTCCAACTTCCTGGTGGAAGAAGTGCCGGTGCGGCCCGTCATTGAATGCCGCATGGAAGGCAACACCCTCGTCTCCATCGGCGCGCACGCCGAAGGCGCCGAAGGCATGCGGTTCATCTGGAATCACCTCGGCGAATGGGAGCGCGTCGGAGAGGTTGCACCGCCCACCGCCGAACTCGAACCCATGTCCGAACCCGCGCCCGACGCCGCGCCGTCCGAGACGGCCCTGCGCGAAGCGCTGGCCTACGCGCCGCGCCCCGCCGACGTCGAGCCCGTCAACGCCTGGCTGGAGCGGGCGGGAAAGTTCGGAAAATACGGTACCTCCCCCCACGGCGGCACCGCCATCGAATGGCGCGTGCGGGGCCAGGGCATCTACGACCTGCTCGACTTCTGGTCCTCGCGCCCCCAGGGCGTCACATACCTCGGCGACCGCGCCTTCCGGAGCCTCGTGACGCCCGGAAACGCCCCCGTATTTCACGTGCAGACCGAGCCAAGCGGCACCGACTGGCTCAAAGTTTCCATCGACATGGAGAAGGAAATCGCGGCACTGTCCCTGGACGAAATCGCCGCCGCCCTGAAGAGCACCGAGCACGAATTGGTATACCTCACCGGCGGCCGCCTCTACCGCCGCGAAGACCTCGAGGCATTCCACCGCCAGGCCGACGCCCTCGAGGAGATGGGCATCGATCTCCACTCCGGCGATCAGCGCGTCCACGCCATGCAAATCGCCGGAGCCCGCCCGGAAGCACTCTCGGAACTCGCCGGCGCGAGCGGGAATCTCGAACAACTCGCGGAGCGCGCCCGCGAAACGGCCCAGGCCTTCAAAGGCATCCCTTCCGCGAAAATCCCCAAGGCCACCGCCGCCTTCCTGCGGTCCTACCAGAAGAGCGGCGTCGACTTCCTCGTCTGGGCCGCGCGAACCTTCGGCGGCGCGGTCCTCGCCGACGACATGGGCCTCGGCAAAACCCTGCAAATCCTGGCCGCGCTGTCGACCCTTAAGGCCGCGGAGAAAAAGCCCGCGCCCTCGCTCGTCGTTTGTCCCGCCAGCGTGGCCCACAACTGGCAGCGCGAAGCGGCCCGCTTCACACCCGAAATGCGCGTGGTCGTGATCGAACGCGGCACCGATCGAAAGAAGATATTGGACAGCCTCGACGACTACGACCTCGTCATCAAGAACTACGCCCTCACCCGGCGCGAAGCCGAAACCCTGCGCGAGCGCGAATGGCTCGCCATCTGCGTCGACGAGGCCCAGGCCATCAAGAATCCCGGAGCCGACATCACGCGCACGGTTAAATCGCTGCCCAGCAAGTATCGCTTCACATTGACCGGCACGCCCATCGAAAACCGCCTCACGGACCTCTGGTCCATCGTCGATTTCACGCTGCCCGGATACCTCCATTCGCTGAGCCGCTTCGAGAAGCGCCTGCGCGAGAAGGACACCCAGACCTTCCAGCGTGTCATTCGCGCGCGCCTGCGTCCAGTGCTCCTGCGCCGCACCAAGGCCGAAGTCGCCCCCGAACTGCCCCCGCGCATCGAAGAGCGCCGCGACTGCGAAATGGCCGCCTCCCAGCGAAAGGCCTACATCACCGAAGTCCAGAAGACGCGCCTGCTCCTCGACGGACTCGATCCCACGGGCAAAAAAGCCGGCCAGGGCCGCATCAAAATGCTCGCCGCCCTCACCCGCCTGCGCCAGATCTGCTGCGACCCCGCCCTCGTCGGACTGCCCGACAAAGGCTCCGGAAAAGTGGACCAGCTCCTCGAACTGCTCCCGCCCATCCTCGAGCAGGGACACAAGGTCCTGCTGTTTTCCCAGTTTGTGCGAATGCTCAAACGCATCGAGACAACGCTACACGCAAAGAAGATCCGCACCCGCATGCTCACCGGCGAAACCACCAAGCGCCAGGATCTCGTCGACGCCTTCGAGGCCGACCCCGAGCCCTCGGTCTTCCTCATCTCACTGAAAGCCGGCGGCGTCGGACTAAACCTCCCCTCCGCATCCCACGTCATCCTCTTCGACCCCTGGTGGAACCCCGCCGTCGAGGCCCAGGCCATCGACCGCACCCACCGCATCGGCCAGGACAAAACCGTCCTCGCCTTCCGCCTCGTCTCGACCGGCACCGTCGAAGAGCGCATCCTCGAACTCCAGGAACGCAAACGAAGCCTCGTCACCGAAATCCTCGAAGAAGAAGCCTTCAACCGCACCCTCACCAAGGACGACTTCGCCTACCTCCTGGAAGCGGACCTCTAACAACCTCCGCAGCGTAGTACACAAGCCCCTTCAGGGCGGCTCTCTTCGTGTGGCTTGTGGGTGGAGCAATGCAAAAGCCTGCCCCCTGCCCCTGCTTTGTGGCACCCCCAAGCCCCTGCTTTGTGGCACCCCCAAGCGGCTTCTTGCTTGGGGGTGTGTGCAATTTCTCAAACCTGCAAGATCGAGAGGAAACCCAACACCCCCAAGCAAGAAGCCGCTTGGAGGTGCCACAAAGCAGGGGCTTGAAGGTGCCACCCAGTGCGATGCCCACAACCC
>JAVEWL010000817.1:0-2829 GCA_034004565.1 FCB group bacterium
GCAGGGGGGGGCGGCATGGAAAGCAGCTTCATGTTAATAGCCGGCTTCAGCCGGACTTCTCGGGCTTTGCTTCAGCTAAAGCAGGATCCAAAAGCCCGGCTGAAGCCGGCTACTGCCTTTGAAGGCTGATTCATTTCACCCCTGCTGAAGCAGGGTGCAAAGGACAAAAGCCCGCTGAAGCGGGCTATAGAACCTTCCCAACAAAGTCGAGTTGCGCCACTCGGCTAAAGTGTTACCAATATCTTTTTTTGCGCTCTTTGCGTTCCTTCGCGGCTACTTTTCTTCTTGGAACCACCGTTCCGCCGGCTCATGCCCGTTGCGTGAGGCACTCACAAGGTAATGAGGTGATTCTCCGAGCACGAGATTGGCAGGATCTACCGGATTGCCAACCGCGTCGTACGCCGTCACCCCCGCCGGAGGCACGAACGAAAGGTCTTGCCCCGGCGCCCACACGACCGCCATAGCCGTGGCGCCGTTCTCAAAGACGTACCCCAAAGCCCTCTCCCCCATCGCCGCCGGGAACTCAACAGGACAAACATAGCGCGGCGCGGGCCCGAGAAAGTTCGCCAGCGCGGACAATGCCGCGTAGCTCTTCTTGGGCACCCCCTCCTCCGCAAGGAAGGTGTTCTCGATGTCGTACGTGCCATTGTTAACGGGACCCTCGATCGGCTCGTGATATAAGATCTTCTCCACGCCGTGGCTCAGTAGAATGACCGCATGCCGCACAATGAAATCCGACGTCACGCGCTCGCTCGGATGCAGCAACCCCGCCGAGAAATGGTCCGGCGGCACCGTCCACGGCTCCCACGGCTTATCGTCCACCCCGTAATACGCCGTCTCCGTCGCCCAGATCGGTTTCCGCTCGCCATATGCATCCATGGCCGCCTGAATCCGCTCCATCGGCGCGATGAAATCCTCCGGCGCCAGCATGCGCCCATACGGATGCAGGTTCAGGATGTCGCAGTATTGCAGGCCCCCCGCCGCAATGAACTCATCGGCCAGCGTGCTGTCCGGCTCGTTCGCGATCCCGCCGATCACCTTGCCCTCGGGGTCCGCCTCGCGTATCGCCTTCGACGCCCCCGCGAGCAGCGCCATATAATCCTTAATCGTGTACCCCGCCGACATCGGCAGACAAAAGTCGGGCACCCACAACGGCTCGTTCAGGAATTCCCAATAGTGGCACTTGTCCCGGTACCGCGCGGTCGCCTGCCCGATGAAATTGAACAGCAACTGCGGATCCTTCGGCGCATAGGCCATGCTGTGCCACAGGACCTCGTCCACCATATCCGGCGCCGTCGACGCCCAATTGGTCGAGGGATTTGGAAAAACAACAAGGTTGTGCATCGGTATCGACGACACGTAGTCCAGTTGCGGATCCGGCCCCGCCCAGGACACCTCGCCCGGCTTCGGCTCCACCCAGCCCCAGTTCACCGACCAGTTCCGAACCCAGCGCACACCCGCCTTGGACAACTGCTTCATCTGCCGCGCCGTCGGAGCCGGATGGTTGAGCCCGAAAGGCGAGTCGTCCTGCGTATACGGCTCAATGACCGCCCACTTGATGGGCCGGACGTGCTCGTTGCCGTTGGCCGACCACATCACGCGTCCGCGGTAGTATCCCTTGCCCGGCACCGGCAGCCCCCACGGCACACTCACCTGTCCACCGGCAGGAATCTTAACGGACAGCGCCAGCGGCTCAAGCGCCTTCCCGAAATAGTCCTCCCACTCCTGCCTCAGCGTGAGGACCGCCTCCTCCCCGCTCCGGTTGCATCCGAGAACCGTGAGCACGACGGGGTCCGCCGCGTCATAAACATTCCCGTAACGCCCCGTCGCAAATCCCACTTCAACCGGCTCACGCGTCTCGAAGGCCGAGGCCTCGCCATTCGCCTCCAACTGGACCGCGTCGACCCACAGGCTCGCCGCCGCATCGGGCGTCGCGCTCAGGTCCGGACCAATCGCAATGCACACGTCCTCGTCCAGCGCCGCCTGCGTCACCGAATAGCGCGCCCACTCCTCCGTGACCGTCACCTCGAAAGCGGCCTCCCGAATCCGCCCGGGCGCCGTGCTCGCAAAACGAAACAGGATTCGAACCTTCGTTCCCGGAACGCTCGCCCGCAACTGCGCCGACAACGTCAGCGGCTGCCCCTTGGATACCGTCATCCAGCCCACATTCGCCGCGAGCGGCGCGGCCTGAACAACGTGCGCCGGCGGCCAGACATCGAAATAACTCTGCGGCGTAATGCCCGGCCCGAGATCAATCCGCAAGCAGTGGCGCCCGTCCGGCGCCCCGCCCGCTTCAATCGTCCCGTGCAGCCCCGAAATATCGCCGCCCCACCCCGTCCCCTTCCCCAGCGACGACCACAAATAATCGCCGCATTCGAAGGAAGCATTCTGAACCAGATTCCTCCCAGCAACCGGTTCAAAACGCGAACTGTAGCGCGACGTCTCGTCCGCATAAGCCGCCCCAACCAGGATGAGCAGAATCGCAGCCAAACGCACACTCTGACTCGTATTCACCTAGCCGTCCTCCGCTAAGGTCAGTTCAAGCAAATGGTCCGACTCAAAATCAAGGCGTATAAACCTGCTTACGGTATGCCACCTGTGTGAACTTGTTTGGGGGTGCTTAGGGAAATGCCAAGAGCTACCCCCCCTACCCCCCCGCAGGCGGGGGGGAATGATCTAGAGAGATCAACGCTACGGAAGTCGTCAAGCATTTTGAGACAGCCTCGGTAATCATTTAGGGGAGATTTCCTGTGCTTCTTCTATGAGTACCTTTGTCTTTTCCGGGGGGTTGATCCAGACGGCTTCGGGCAGCGCGGGCGCGACGGGCGC
>JAVEWL010000818.1:0-2822 GCA_034004565.1 FCB group bacterium
GTGTGGGGCAGCCGCCCTGGGCTGCAATACTTAATCTCTTGTACTTTCTTGGCAGCCGTGGGCGGCTGCCCCACACGGCTTCTTCCATTATGCTAGGGGTTCGAAGGAGCATTCAGCGTTCGGATATTCGAAATCTCCACCTGGCGAACATTCTCGACCCCCGATTCATACGTGATTGGGTCGCCGGTTGCTTCGTACTTGATGACATTCGTGATGACTGATTCTGATAGCGATCCGGCAATCAGGACCGTGTGTTCGGCCCGGCTCACGATGTTGGTGGCGATGATCCGGTAGGTGTCGCCCAAGGGAGTGACGCCGCCCCACTTCGGGTTGGAGTCGCCGATTTTCAGCGCGGCGCGACACCGTTTCCCCGTGCCAGAGGTGTCAATGAGTCCGTCCAGAATCACGTCGTGAATTTTCAGCCCGCCGGCGTTCAGGAACCGGACAATATGATGCCCGTTTGCGCAATGGCCTCGCACGTTTCGCAAGGTAATGTGACGGATGTCGTCCTGGCCGTCGCCCCGGTTGTTGCCTTCGCTGACCATGGTCGAAGTCGTGCTTCCGGCCGTGCTGTCCGGCTTCAGGATGGCCGTGAACGCCACGAGGTCGTCGCCCGTGTAGCCCGTGATGTTCGCGATGGCGATATCGTGGCAACCCTGACGAAGGTCCAGCCCGTCCTGGTTGAGAATGGTCTGGGATACGCCATCAATAGTTTTGCTGCCATTCGAGGCGAAGTCGATATCGCGCACCTTCCCGAAAGCGCAGCGCTCCAGCGAAATCGCCCACGAATGGGAGTCCTTGATAAGCAGGTTTTCGATGCTGAATCGCTCCACGAATGACAACAGGATGCCGATGTTGCGCCAATCGCCCGTCTGGCTCTCATTGGCTACGCCCGCATCCGTGCCATAGGTCCGTTCGCCCAGAGTCTTGGCGCTGTCTCCTGTAGCCCTCGGATGGTCCGCGCCTTCCAACAATACACTCCCAATTCCGACGATATGAATGTCCGACATCGGCGTCATTGCGGTGATGCCGAGTCCACAGTTCTTGCTGCGGATGAAATTGTCTCGGCAACGATCCGACAGCTTGATGTGACAATTCTCCAGTTCCAGCGTCGTGCCGCTTTGCACCAGGATGGCCGAGTCGAGCAGCCAGATGTTTCGGTCGCCATCTTTGGATCGGTTGATCTTTGGAATGACGACCCGTTGGCCAGTCGCAGCGGCGGCCGCAATGGCCTGATTGATCCGCTCCGTGTCGGAGCCTTCAAATTCGTTGGGCGTGATGGGGGAGGTGAGCGCGGCCGGACTGGTTGTTGCTTCCGCAGCAACAGCGACCGAAACCGTCAAGGCAGATAGGAGAAGCGCGAAGGCAATGGTCGCGACGCGAACAGTTAATCTCATATCATCCGATCCAATGTCAAATACAAGGCTGAACTGCCTTGGAAGCCGTGAAAAACATAGATTACCATACGGGCAGACATGAGGTACCGCTCAGTTTACCTGGACCCGGAGCATCCAAAGAGGGCATAAAGATGAGTCAGCGGAACCGCAGGACGATAATGTGTTCGACCTGCCCTGGCTGTGACGCCGCTGCCCGAATTCCGCGTGGAAGTCCAGGCTATTCGCCCGAAGCGGCTTCGGTCTTCGCAATAAAGGCGTTGATCGCGGAGGCCACTTCCTTCGGCCGCTCGATAAGGAGTGGATGAGAGGCTCCCTCCATCCAGACCAGTTCAATGTTCGGCCGTTCGGGGATTCGCATCGTTTTGCGGTCGGGTTTCGGACGGGCGCGATCGCCCCAGATCTCGAGAATCGGCACATCTGTCATTTCCAGGATGGGCAGGCCGTCCCAGCGTTGCCAGGCCGTGCCAAAGCTCTTGAACTGTTCCGGCGTCATGCGCGACTTGGCGAGCGCCCGCCTCGCCGAGCGTTTCGCCTCCTGCTCGGGCGTCAACAGCGTTTGCGGTCCGCCGAACGCTTCCTTCTCCACCCGGTGCTGCGTCCAACCCTCGATGGCGATGGCCCCCGCGACCGCTTCGGGCCGCTGTTTCACGACCTCGATGGGTATCATCCCGCCGATGCTGTGCCCTCCCACATAGAATCGCTTGAGCCCCAGGGCGTCCACCACTCGCAGAATGTCTTCCGCGAAGAGTTCTATGGACGCATTCGATGCGGGCGGCCAACTCTCGCCGCAGCCCCTCATTTCCACGACGATAAGCCGCAATGCCGGATCGAGTGCGGGAACGGTCTCGTCAAATACATCGTGCCCGCCCCAGCTTCCCGGAATGAGCACCAGGGCCGGTCCCGGTCCCTCCCGCACGTAATACGCCAGCTTGCCGCCGTCTTGGAGCGCCACTGAGCCTGGAACAAACTGTGAACCCGGGTCTTCACCGGCGCCCTGAAACAGTGCCATCAGCAGGATCGTTGTCAGCGTACCCATTGCTTCTCCTTATCGCGTGCACGTTCCCAACCTTCCCATTCGTTCACGGGACTTGTTGCGCCCCCCGGCCATTAGTTTACTATACGGCACTCGAAATCAACGCCGGGGGCATGAAGATGCAAAGTCAGAATCGTAGGACCTTCTTGAAGTGTGCGGGCGCGGCCGCAATGGCCGCGGGACTGTCGGGTTGCGCCACCGGCGCGGACAAGACCGCGATTCGGCCCGGCGCGAACCTCAGGGTCAGAGTCGACGCCCCCGAGGATCCGCTCGTAGACAGGGCCTTCGCCATTCTGAAAAACCGCATCGAGGAGCGCTGCTCTACACGCGTCGTTCGGTCGGACAGCCGCGCGCAACTCGTCCTGGCCGTCGATCCGAACCTTCCCTTCGAG
>JAVEWL010000819.1:0-2821 GCA_034004565.1 FCB group bacterium
CGCGAGAATACCCTCCGGTACATGGCGCCGCACGTCAGCCACATCGGGGTGCACGATCACGGGTTCAACAACGTCAGCACCTACGGCAACCTGCGCCGGCTGCATTTGGAGGGGCGCATTGAGGAGCCGGCGGAGGCGTTGGCCTTCTACGAGCTCGCGCTGAAAGTCTCGGGCGCGGTGCAGGCGGCGCGCTGGTCGCGCACGGCCGACGGCAAAGGCTACATCTACTCGTTCAACGGCCCCCACTCCCTCTTCAGCGATACGATACGCTCGTGCCGGGCGCTGATGGTAGCGCACCTGCTGGAGCACAAGCTGATGGGCGAGAACGACAAGCGGATCTCGCTGTTCGAGCGGGCCGTGGAGCATGCGCTGACGACGGCGGAGTACAACGTGTACTACGGTGAGGGCCGCGACATCTACGACGTGCGCGGGCGGGTGGCGCACGAGGGCATCTTCAACACCAACGACGGCAATTACCGCTGTCCGAGCACGCAGCAGGGGTATTCGGCCTTCTCGACGTGGACGCGCGGCCTGGCGTGGGTCATCCTGGGCTTCGCGGAGGAGTTGGAGTGCCTGCGGGTCGTTTCCTCGGACGAATTCGAGCCGTTTGACTGTCAGATGCACCTGGAACTCAGGCTCCTGAGACCGGCCCGCGCGGCGGCGGATTTCTTTATCAAGAACACCGCGAAAGACGGCATTCCGTATTGGGATACGGGCGCGCCGGGGCTGGCGCAGTTGGGAGACTGGCGCAAGGAGCCGGCGCAGATCGACAACGACTACGAACCGGTGGACAGTTCGGCGGCGGCAATCGCGGCGCAGGGGCTGCTGCGGCTGGGGCGTTTCCTGGGAGTCGAGGACGAGGGCCGGAAGTACTATCAGGCGGGGTTGACCGTCGCGCGGACGGTGTTGTCGCCGCCGTACCTTTCGGAAGACCCCGAGCACCACGGGCTCGTGCTGCATTCGGTGTATCACCGTCCGAACGGGTGGGACTATGTGCCCGAGGGCAAGAAGGTGCCGATGGGCGAATCGTCACAGTGGGGCGATTATCACGCGATGGAACTGGCGGTGTACTTGCAGCGCGAGGCGGAAGACGGGCCGTACCTCACGTTCTTCGGGGAATCGGAACTGCATTGATCATCGTAGCTCCCCTTTGTAAGGGGAGTCTTGGGGCAATTTAAGAACTCCCCTTACAAAGGGGAGCTACATAAGGCACACATGCTTTACAAGAGCTTGATACGTCCGTTGCTGTTTCAACTGGATCCGGAGAACGTGCACGGTCTCGCGACGATGGGCCTGCACCAGGCGCGGTTTGCGGCGCGGGCGATGGAGTCGTTCCTGTCGGTCGACGATCCGCGGCTGGAGGTCGAGGCGTTCGGGCTGCGGTTCCGGAATCCGATCGGTCTTGCGGCGGGGTTTGATAAGGACGCCGAACTGGTCGAGATTTGGCCCGCGCTGGGGTTCGGCTTTGTGGAGTTGGGGACGATCACGGCGAAGGCCCAGCCGGGAAATCCGCGGCCGCGCCTGTTCCGCTTGCCGCAAGACAAGGCGATCATCAACCGGATGGGCTTCAACAACCAGGGCTCGGAGGCGGTGGCGGCACGGTTGCGGGGGTTGAAGCGTGAGACGCTGCACCGGATACCCGTGGGCATCAACATCGGCAAGAGCAAGGTGACGCCGCTCGAGGAGGCGGTGGACGACTACCTCTTCTCGTTCAACACGTTGTACGAGTTCGCGGATTATTTTGCGGTGAACGTGAGTTCGCCGAACACGCCCGACCTGCGCAAGCTGCAGGACAAGGAGGCGCTGGCGGAGCTGCTGGGCGCACTGTCGGCGCGAAACCGGGAACTCGAGGCGAAGCCGCTGCTGGTGAAGATTGCGCCGGACTTGTCGTGGGAGCAGATTGACGATGTGTTGCAGGTGATCGCGGACGCGGGGCTGAGCGGGATCATCGCGACGAACACGACCATCGGGCGCGAGGGGTTGACTACGGCGATCGATGAGGCGGGCGGCCTGAGCGGGATGCCGCTTCGGGCGCGGGCAACGGAGGTCATCGCGCATATTCATAAGGTGACCGAGGGACGGTTGCCGATCGTGGGGGTTGGGGGGATCTTCACGGGGAGCGATGCCAAGGAGAAGATCGACGCCGGGGCGGTGCTGGTGCAGCTGTATACGGGATTCATTTACGAAGGGCCGATGGTGTTGCGGGCGCTGTGCAGAGAGTTGATTCGGTTGGGAAACGAGTAGCTCCCATTTCCAAATGGGAGTCTTACAGAAGACCAAGAACTCCCATTTGGAAATGGGAGTTACGGAGAACGATTATGCCACGGCTACTGAACAGTCCTACGCAGATACCTCGGGTGGATAAGAAGTTCCTGGAGGAGTTTGTGGGGCGGGCGTCTACAGGGTCGGGCGATGTAAGTGTGGCGCACATGATCGCGGAGCCGGGGTGGACGGAGCCGTTCCAGCGGCCGGAGTTTACCGAGGTCACGATTGTGGTGCGGGGGCGGTTGCGCATCGAGGGAGACGAGGGATCTTTCGATGCGGGTGCGGGCGAGGTGGTGTTCTCGGCGCCGGGCGAGCGGATCCGCTACAGCAATCCTTTTGACGAGCAGTCGGAATACTATGCGATCTGCGTGCCGGCGTTCAGTCCGGACACGGTACATCGCGAGGGGGAGATTGAAGCGAAATGAAGACACATCGCATCGGCATCATCATGAACGGCGTCACGGGACGCATGGGCACGAACCAGCATTTGGTGCGGTCCATCCTGGCGATCCGTCAGCAGGGCGGCGTGCGGGTATCGGACGACGAGAACATCGTG
>JAVEWL010000820.1:0-2815 GCA_034004565.1 FCB group bacterium
AGCAACCCCTCAAGGACGCCATCAAGGATTACCTCAGTCACCGTCTCCCGTCGCACATGGTCCCCGCGGCCTTCGTGGTGCTGCCCGAATTCCCGCTGACCGAAAACGGCAAGGTCGACCGCAAGGCGCTCCCGTCGCCCGACCTCCGCACCGCCGAGAGCACGGCCCTCGCGGCCCCCGAGACCGACACCGAGCATCGCCTGGCCGCGCTGTTCGCGGACGTCCTCGGCATCGATCGCGTCGGCGTCGACGAGAGCTTCTTCAACCTTGGCGGCCACTCGCTCCTCGCGACCCAGTTGGCATCGCGCGCCAGGAAGACCTTCGGCGTGGACGTCCCCCTGCGCGACATTTTCGAGCTCAACACCGTGCGCCGCATCTCCGCGCGCATCGATAGCGCGCTGGTCGTCCAGGCGCCGCCCATGCTGCCCGTGGATCGCAGCGCACCGCTGCCCCTTTCCTTCGCGCAGCAGCGACTCTGGTTTATCGAACAGCTCGCCCCCGGCACCGCCGCCTACAACATGCCCTTCGCCCTCCGCATGAAGGGCGAGCTCAACATCGCGGCCCTCGAACGCGTCCTGACAACCCTGGTCATGCGCCACGAAAGCCTGCGCACGGTCTTCGTCGCGACGGGCGGACAGCCACATCAGGTCGTACAACCGCCCGCGCCGTTCCCGTTGCCCATAACCGACCTCAGCGGCCTTTCCGAGGAGCAGTACCGCGCCAAATCCCTTGAACTGATGGCGGCGGACGCCCTGACGCCCTTTAACCTCAGCACCGGGCCCGTCATGCGCGCACAACTCGTGCGCCTCGCTCCCGACGACCACCTTTTCATCATGTGCATGCACCACATCGTCTCAGACGGCTGGTCCACGGGCGTGCTGATTCGCGAGATGGAGCTCTGCTACGACGCCTACGTGGCCGGCGCCGAGCCCGAGTTGCCGCAACTTGTAATCCAATACCCCGACTTCGCCGTATGGCAACGCCAATGGCTCCAGGGCGCGGTGATGGACGCGCAGAAATCCTACTGGTCCCAGCGCCTCACCGGCATCCAGCCGCTGCAGCTTCCGCTCGATTATCCGCGCCCGCCCATGCAGCAGTTCCTCGGCGCCATTGAACCCTGCCGCATTTCGGCCAAGGTGTGTTCGGCCCTTCGGGCCATCGGCGCGCGCGAAGGCACCACGCTCTTCATGACGCTTTTGGCGTCATTCAAAGCCCTCGTGCACCGCTATGTCGGCGCCAACGACATTGCCGTCGGTTCCGCCATCGCCAACCGCAATCACCTCGAGATCGAGCCGCTGATCGGCTTCTTCGTGAACACCCTGGTCCTGCGCACGGACCTCTCCGGCGACCCGACCTTCCTGGAACTGCTCTCGCGCGTGCAGGAAACCACGCTAGGCGCTTACGAGCATCAGGACATGCCCTTCGAGCAACTCGTCGAAGAGTTACAGCCCGAGCGCGACATGAGCCGCAATCCGCTCGTGCAGGTCGTATTCGTCCTGCAAAACGCGCCGGCCCGCGAGTGGAAATTCAAGGATATGGACGTATCCTGGGTGGGCGCGGGCGAAACCACCACGCGCTTCGATCTCGAATTTCATCTCTGGGAGAAAGAGGACAACCTCGAGTGCCTCATTTTCTTCAACACGAGCCTGTTCAAGCGCGAACGCATCCAGCATCTCTTCCGCCACTGGCTGAACGTGCTCGAAGCGGTGGTCGACAACCCCGCAGCGCCCTTGTCCGAATTGCCCGTCGTGGATGAACCCGAACGCGACCGCCTGCTGGCCCTCGGCCAAGGTGCCGAACGTGACTGGGCAGATCAACGCAGCATGCCCGAACGCATCGCCGAGTGGGCTGCGCGCGCGCCCGACGCCGTCGCCGTTTCGGGTAACGGCATCGACCTTACCTACGCCGAACTCGACCGCCGCGCATCGGCCTTTGCGGCCGCACTGTTCGCTCGCGGCGCAACGTCCGGCGATATCGTCGCGCTCCTGCTCGATCGTTCGCCCGAACTGGCCGTCGCGGCTCTCGGCGCGATGAAGGCGGGCTGTACGTATCTCCCGATGGACCCGTCCGCGCCCCGCAAGCGCCTGGAATACACCCTGGCCGACTCCGGCGCGCGCCTCGTCGCCACCACGGCCGCTCGCGCGCAAGACATCACCGAATGCGGCGCGGAACCTTTGATTGTAGACGCCCGCGTCGACGTAAGCGGCACGCACGAAGCCGCGCCGGCGGAAACCGCATATGTTATCTACACCTCCGGATCGACCGGACAGCCAAAAGGCGTATGCGTGCCGCACAGCGCGCTCGTCAACCTGGTCAATTGGCACATCGAAGCCTTCGGCGTAACGCAATCTTCCCGCGCCACTCTGGTCGCCACACCGGCCTTTGACGCGTCGGTATGGGAGCTCTGGCCCTACCTCGCCGCCGGCGCGACCGTTTGCATCCCGTCCGACGAGGTGCGCAACGACCCCCGCGCGCTCGCCGCATGGTATGCCTCCGAAGCGATCACCATCGCCTTCGCGCCCACGCCGCTGGCCGAGGCCCTGTTCGACGTCGCGTGGCCCGCAAACACGAAGTTGGAGTACCTCCTCACCGGCGGCGACCGCCTCACGCGCTACGCCCCCGAC
Organism: FCB group bacterium; assembly: GCA_034004565.1. Lineage (GTDB taxonomy): Bacteria > Hydrogenedentota > Hydrogenedentia > Hydrogenedentales > SLHB01 > JAVEWL01. Next base: position 2,625 of record JAVEWL010000820.1, read on the forward strand.
TGGCTGCCCTGCCGCCTCGTGAACAACTACGGCCCGACCGAAAACGCCGTCGTCACCACATCAATCACGGTTGGCACTCAATCGGACGACGCCACACTGCTGCCCTCCATCGGGCGACCCATTGCGAACAACCAAATCTGCTTGCTCGATCGCTACGGCAACCTCGCGCCCTGGGGTGTTCCCGGCGAACT
>JAVEWL010000821.1:0-2814 GCA_034004565.1 FCB group bacterium
GGGAAGGATGGGAGCTATGTAATGCCCATTGCGTCTTGATTCATCGGGATTGGTGGCTTTGGCGGAAAGCGGGGACAGTTTCCACTTTTGATCGTGGGGGTTGATTGGCTGTTGGGACTGAAGCGAAGTTGGGGGCTTCGCAGGCAATCAGAAGCAAACCAAAAGTGGAACAGTCCCCGTTTTCCGGGGGATAAGAAAGGCCGGGACCCTTTCGAGTCCCGGCCCAATTCGGACGCAGCCCGATGAACTTATCGCGTCAGGATAATGTAGAACGCGTGAATCACGCCGGGAATCCAGCCCAGCAACGTCAGGATAACGTTAATCCAGAACTGGGTGCCCAGCCCCACCTGCAGCAGCACCCCCAACGGCGGCAGGAGGACGGCGAGAATAAGACGCAGGATATCCATTGGTATCTCCTAGTGTCACGTACGTTTGCCCGGTGCGGCGGCAAACCGGACCGGGCAGGGGGTAGGTTGGGAACTCGTGGGAGGCTACAAACGCGCGATGGGCGGCTAGTAGCGATCCATACGTCTCCGCATACGTCTGCGGCGGGAAACGCGGCGTCGCGCGCCGCTTTCACCGATGCTCAACAGCGGAGGATTGTCCAGGGAGCTTATGAAGTGGAGGCTCAAAAGGCCTGTAAAGGCCGTAAGAACAATAACCGTAAGACTCACGACGGTCCTCCTCTATGTTCAGGCCGCGACCCGGAATGGCACCCGGCAGGCGGTGAACTCACATCAAGGAAAACCCTTCACAGGGTGTATGCATTCCTAAGCGTGGCCACGCCAAAGCTGGGAGCCCTAGGGAGTCCGGCGTTCAGAGTGGGCAGTGCCAAAAACGACTGCTGATTGTAAACCGGAAGCTTGACGCCTCACGGCCTACATGTTCATTTTACCCGACGATCCGGTATTTGTGCACGGTCACGCCCCTGATGAGGGACGAAGAAACCCGCAACCCGTTGGGGCTGCGGGTTCTTCGTCGGCAGGGCACTATGGGTAAGGAGTCTCGACTATTCCCCCAGGCGGCGATCCCAGTCGTATTCGCGGTTCGTCACGATGTCTTCCATGCGGCGAATCCGGCGCTCGATGTTGTCGTACGTGCGCTTCAGCCGGTGCAGCGCGGCGGTGCGCGAGGTCACGTACGAATTGTAGAACTCGTAGTCCTCGTCGGTTCTCAACGGCAGCACGGGCTCGGGCTTCATCAGCAGCGCCGCCAGGATGTAAATCACCACCACGGGCCAGATGCCGGAGAGGAAGAAGATGAACACCAGCAGCGCCCGCATCCAGAACACGGAGACGTCCATGTAATTGGCCACGCCCTTGCACACGCCGAAGATCGCGCCGTCTCGCGACCGGTACAGTCCTTTGCGTTCCGTTCCTTCGCTCATGGTACCGCTTCCTTTCCGTTCCATCCGGCATCGCCGGCGTTATTGTCGTTCAATCCCGCGTTACGGTTCGCGCGTGCTGCCTTCTGTGCTGCGTGCGCGTTCGGGCCGGTCCAGCATGAGGGTCTCCAGCGCGTCCACGCGATCCGCGAGGCGTGTCAATCCGTCGTTCATCTGCTGCATCCAGCGCATTTCCTCTTCTTCCTGCTTGCGGGTGACCTTAGTACGTCCGCGCGCGCCGAAGACCATCAGCAGGACGAATGCGAACGCCAGCAGCGGTATGAATCCGAAGATGAGCAAAACCGCTAATATCTCAATGTTTGGCACAGACGTTCTCCTCGCCTAACGTGGTTTCTCGTTGGCCGTCGCGCGTTCGATTTCGTCTCGTTCCGCCAGCAGTGTCTCCAACGCCTCGACCCGCTTTTCCATGCGGATCATACCGTGATGGAGTTCACGCAGCAGTTCCATCTCCGTGGCCGGCGATTCGGGCTGGGCCGGGCTTTCGCCCCCGGAGCGCCGCTTGAGTACGAGCGCGACTATCAGCCGGTACACCAGGCAGACTGTAATCAGGCTCAATACGAAAGTGTATTCGTCCATTCCTCGATCTTCCCGACCGCCGAAGACAGCGCGTGCCTGTCCGTTGGCGACGTATCCGCATCCCCATTTACCAGGAGAACTATTCTAATTCGTTTTCCGTCCGAAGCTCAGCCGACCCGCCCGCTGCATCACCAGCGACTCGAGCAATTCGAGGCGCTCCTCGACCGAAGCCAGTCCGTGAAAAAGTTCCTGCACCATTTTGGTTTCGCGCACTTCCCGCTCGCGCGTTTCGTGCGCGTAGGGCCCCCGGGCCAGCACCCACGTCAGCAAGGCGAGCAGGAAGAGAATCACGCCCAACAACCCCGATTCAACTGGCGACACGCCCAACCGCTCCGGCACCGCGGCCCATCCGGGCAAAGTCCGAATCACGTTCCCCGTCCAACCGGCGACGCCCCACGTTCCGGCGATCGCCGCCAGTCCCACACCCCAGGCCAGCACGCCCAAGGCTACCGCCTCGCGTTTCACGGCCTGCGCATCCCGCAGCCGGCAGGCTCGGAATACACGCCCGTCCTCGGCCGCTCGAGCAGGAGCGTTTCCAGCGCCTCGATGCGATTCTCCATCTTCCCGAGGCTGCGGTAGATTTCCTGCATGATCCGCGTCTCTTCAACTTCCATCTGCCCGCGCACCTGCCGCGACCGCGTAATCGGCCGCCGTCGCAGGAGCGCCACCACGAACGCCGTGATGAGAATCAAACCCAGCAGGACCGCGCCGCACACGGCGTAGACCGCGATGGCAATGAGGTCGTCTGTGGCTGACGGCAACGGGATCCGGGACGCGGAGGCCGATGGCTCCATCGTGCCGTAGGAACCCACGTAGCCGTCTGGACCCACGTA
>JAVEWL010000080.1:0-12881 GCA_034004565.1 FCB group bacterium
TGTAGCTGTAGCTCGGCATCTTTACGTGCTCCTCGTCTCGCTCTGCGCCCGGCCCGTCTGGAAGCCCGCTACGTCCTGCGGCGCCATCCCGAACTGCAGCCCTGCCGGTTGCGCAACACGATTCGTCTCCTCGAACGACGGAGACATCCCGCCGCCGCCCAGGCCCTGGAACGGAACCACATTCGGCGGCTGGTTCAGCTCCTGGTTTCTCACCGCCACCAGCATCTTGATCTGCTGCGCAAGCTCCGGTGACATGTTCGCCGGGTAAATCCCGTGGTCCTCCACAAGCCGGATCGCAAGACTCGCCGGATCCCGGAATCGCAACACCTTGTGGCTCAGGCTCGTGTCGAACATGTCCAGCGTGATCTTCAGCATCTCCGGCCAATTCACCAGGCTAGGTGGATACCCCTGCATCTGCTGGATCTGGTCCTGCTGCGCGTACTGAACCAACTGCACGAAACGCGGAAGCACCTCGTTCCACTGACGCCGCTGCGTCAGCTTGTCCAGGCGCTCCGTGGACCCCGCCACTATCTGGATGCTGAACGTGTTCAAAACCCGCCGCCGCTCGATCGGTACCCAGAAAAACGTCTGAGGCGTCGGTCCCGTTATCTTCACCAGCCGCGACTCCGGCCACGTCGCCAGCATGATCTTGCAGATCGCCGCCGCCACTTCCTCCTGAAACTCCTCGTTCAAATGGACAAATTCATCCACCGTCAGGCCCTGCTGCTGCTGGCGGTACGACACCTCCGTCGCCGTCTGCTCGCCCCCCGAAAAGTCGTTGCGCGCCTGGTCCGTCAATCCGCTTACCCACGCCTCGTCCCGTTCAATAATGCTCATCAGCCGCAGCAATTCCGGCGAGGCTCCGGTGAAGTTTACCGTGTGAATTGGTGGACGCTCGAAGCCCGCCAGGTTGTCGTACGGCAGAAACTCGTTGTGCTTCGCCGCGTTGATCCGGTCTATGTAGTCCTCCTCCTTGAAGCCTGCCGGGTCGATGAAGTTCACCGTCTTGCCGTCTCGGCCTATCTGGTCGATCAACACCGCGCGCATGTGGTTCTTCGCCTGCGAGTGGTTCAGCAACAGCATCGCGTACGGTATCCCGTAGATGCTCTCCGGAAACTCGATCGGCGTCATCTCAATGAACGGCGTGTCGATCGGAAGAGGGAACGGCGTCCAGTCACGCAACGGCGCGTCCGCTTCATCCGCGAATACGCAGAACTGGCGGCTCGAATGATCGAAACACTCGATCAGTTCCACATACGACGTGTCGTCAGCGTAGTCTTCGAGCAGGTCCGTCAGAAAGGCGTCATCCTCCGTGCTGCATGCGTTCACCCCCGTGATCCGCGCGCGTACCCGCCGGTCATAGCGCGCATCACGCTTCACGTCGATCAGCCGCCGCCGGTAACGGTGATACGTCCGCGCTATCTCCCCCTTCGTACGAGCCCCCGGGTTGAAGAAGATGTTCGTCGTCGGCACCCAGACCACGTTTGGCCACTCCTCCAACACCGCGTGGTTCTGAAACTCCGTCGTCGGTCCGTATGGCGCGTCCCGCTCCCAATCACTCAGCCCCGCGCTCTTCGGAGGGATGTCGTCCGACCACGCCGTCTCCCCGTACAGGTATTGGCTGCTCAACCCCACCTTCGCGTACCCGGAGCCGTGAAGCAGCGCCGACAACAGAACGCTGCGCATCGTCGGCGTCCAACCTATCCGCTTCTGCAGCGCGTTGAACGCCTGCTCCAACACCTCCGCTATCGGCTCGTCACGCGGCGTCTCATTGTGAATCTGAAACTCCGGATTCCGGATCGTCGCCAGGCTGCGCATCTTCCGGATAAGCACGTTCAGGCTCGCTACGCGCCCATTCGCCGCGAACAGCGACGTCTCGTTCACCTGGCTGAAGCTGTGAATGTAGTCCAGCAACTGGAAGAAGTTGTTCATCCCGTACTCTTGCAGGATGGCGCGCCACAGCTGGTGATACGTGTTCTTCGTCTGCCGCTTCGCCGAGGCAAATTCGGCCTTCAAGGCCTGATACGCCCGTGGTTTCATCTCAGTTCCTCGGGGGCCAGCCGGTCACCGTCGCCAGGCCCGTCATCGCGTTCTCCAGCATCGCACGCCGGTTCACCGCGTGGTAAATACCCAGCGGCGCCTTCTGCGCCTTCGCCGGGCGAAGCATCGGCGTCTCCATGATCAGGTCGTGGACGTTGTCCAGAAGATCGTACGGCTCCTCCCGTTCGAGTCGGAAAGACTCCGCCTGGTACTGCAAGTCTTCCAGAACGCTCTGTTCCACATACCCCGGCCCAACAACCACGAAGAGTTGCTGCGCCTCCCAGAACGGCTGCATCGTCACCAGCCGAAGACGCTTCGTCGAGTTGCTCGGGCGTGGCACATTGCGCCGCCGGATCCGGATCGGACCCGACTCCGTGAACGCCTCCGTGAATTGCCGGTACTTCGACTTCGTCGCCTGCTTGAAAAACTTCGCCGGATCCCGTTCCGCCTCCGGAAGAAAGTCCCCTACCGTGCTCTCGATCATCCCCTTCTCGAATAGCGTCATCTCCAGCTCGCCCCCTTGCTGCTTCACACGAAGCACACCGAGAAGCAGCTCCAAGATCTTCCCCATCGTGTCAAGCTGGTTCTCGTGCTTGATGTGCGTGAGGTACAAACCCGAAACATGCTTGAACGCCGTCGTCATCGCCGTCGAGGCCGCCGACTTCTTCGACGTCGCGAAGTCCACCGCACGAAACCAGCGCTTCGCACCCCCCGGAATCTGCTCCGGGCCGATCACCTGAATCAGGTCGGGGTTGAACACCAGCGCTTCCGGGTCCCCCGGTTCCAATAGCATCTGCGCGTGGTACACCAGCGTCCCCTGCGTCCGCCGCTTCTGCACCAGGCTGCTCCGGGGAATCTCGCTGTCCGCACGAGACGCCGCCGGGTGAAGATCCACCGCGTCCAGCGTGAACCGCGTCGGGCACGCCGGCTTCACCGCGCCTATCCGGTAGCTGATCGGCTGCCCGAGATGCGCCGGGAACGGTCGCGACACCGTGAAGTGGAGCACATCGTTCCGTTCCACCTCGCGGATTTCCTCCACCACGTCCTTGATCTCCGGGTGGAAGAAGCGGACCACCGCCTGGCAATACTGCAGGTTCGTGCCCACCGTCGGAAAATAGGCGTTGATATCACGAAGCGTCTTCCGGTCTTCCAGTAGTACCGGTTCATCGCCCGTGAACGGCTGGTCGAACACCTTCACCTCCGCCGGCACGATGCTCAACCCGTACGGATGATCATCGAACGGCTCCAGCCCGCGAAGCACTCGGTGAATCATCCCCTCACGAGACCAGGGCGTCCCGCAGAATACCCGCCGATGCCCGGCCAGGAAAAGATTGTCGTCGTTGTGCCACACGTCCAGCATCTTCGCGCGAAGCACCTCGCTGTTCGCGTTGATGCGAACCTCGAAGTCGTCATAGTGACCGAAGTTGAAGTGCCCCCCCGTCGGCTCCGCGTCCATCCCGCCCGCTTCCATCGAGGGCACCCGGACACCAATGTCATCACGCTCCAGCAGAAATTTGTCCTCGCGCCAAAGAACCGGCTGGTTGTTGTTCTTCTTCAGCTGAGGACGCACCCAGGGGAAGTAATACTGGAACCGCCGCGACTCCATTAGCTGGCGCACCGCCGAACAGATTTCGTGCGCCTTCGGGTCGTTGTACGCACGGATGAGCCCACGCGCGTTCACGTCCCGAACGAACTGCCAGGCGTCCCAAGCAATCACGAACTGCGTCTTGCAATGCTCGCGTGCCCAGATGATGAACTTCACCGACACGGGAACCTCCGTCCCCGTCTCATCCAGCCGCGTCCAATCCGTCAGATACCGCGTCAAGCCACCCGGGCCATGCAGCGACTCGTCGTAATGCTTCATCGCGTCGAAGTAGACCACCTTCACGAACGTCCACAGGTCCAACACGCAACGAGCCCGCAGATACTCCAGCATGAAACCACCGTAAAGCCGGTGAGCACGCATGCGACGCCACCCTTCCGCTGACAGACTTTCCATCTCGCGGACCAGCTCTTCCGAGTAGCGCACTCTGTTTCGCGTTTCGGCCATCTCGCAGCCCCGTTTTGCATATGGTATACATCAAGTCCTTTCCCTTGTCAATTGCCCATATCTTGTGGTCAACTGTCCAGAGTCAAGAACCTGCCCCCTTTGCCCCTTCCCCATTCGCGTTCATACGCGTCCATTCGCGGTTCAATTTCCCCTCTTCCCTTCCCTCTTCCCCCCCTTCCCTCTTCATCTTGTCCATCCTGTAAATCTTGTCTATCCCCCCCTTCTTCCCTCTTCCCTTCCCCCCCAAGCCCCAATTTCCTATTCCTTAGCCCCTAAAAAAAATGCCGCCCGCGAACCGAAGCCCACGGACGGCAAGGAGGTCCAGACAACAGGTCTGAACAACACCATTCTAACCCATCAACCGGCCCCGAGCAAGGCCTTCCTCGCCGCCTCCAGGTCGTTCTTCCGCGACGCTACACGCCGCTCCTTGAACGCACGCTCCACCAGGAAATCGAAGCTCGGCGCGCTCAATCCCGCGTACCGCGCCAGCGTCGCCGATTCCCGCAACTGCTCGATGATGTGCAGCCCAACATGCTCCATCGCCTCCTCCCGCACCTCCCTGCTGAAATCCACGAACGTGCCCTGGCCCTGGATCGAATCCAGGACCCCCATCGCGCACAACTCCCGTACAAGCAGCGCCGCCGAATTCTGAGAAATCGACAGCCCCTTCGCAAGCTCGCGGATGCCCGGCAGTGACTGCCCGCTATCCAAGTCGCCCCGCACGATCAGCGCGCACAACAGAAGCTTCGCCATCCGTATCCGCTGCGCAGTCGTGCCGGAAACACTCGTTGAAAGAAATCTCAGCAATTCATCAGTTTCCATCTGGGAAACCCTCCATCTGTTTCGAGGGCGTCACCTCGACCAGCGTGATGCCACGCGCCGCCAACGCCTCCAGTTCCTCCGGCTCCTCCGTGCCCTTCACCACGTACTCGATGGCGCTCGGACGGAAAACATGAAACACCCCCGGAGACGAATGCCATTCGCCGTCACCGCCCAACTGCTTCACCGCATCCAGGTGCGCCACCCAAACCCACGTCTCACCCAGGACAAAGCCGCGGGGTACGCCCGCTATCCGCTTGGAAACGCCCATCTGCTGCGCCTCCAACGACCATTTCGACGGGCTGTAATACATCCTGCCTACCCAGACCAGACCCACCCGCGCCGGCGGCGCACCACTCAGCGGGCACGTCGCGCATTCCCGCGTGCCCACGCACGGATGCGCCGCCAGGAACGGCGCCGGATTGATCCACGTCCAGCCCCGCGTGAATTTCAGGCCGCAATCGCACGTCGGGCACCGGTCCAGCGGAATCGGCAGGCGAAGGCACGCACGGCCCAACGCCCCCGATACCAGGTACAGCCCGCCAGGCTTCCGGAAACCGCAGCCGCGACGCCCCTCGACCCGCTTCTGAATCTGAACCTCCTTGCCGTCCATAATCACTCTCCAGCGCCAAGCAGGCCCCGTTCCCGCAGCCTGCCGATGATAGACTCCATCTGCTCCATCCGGTCCATCATCAACTCCACGCGATCCAGCAGGGTGGCCGGCCCGCCCGCCCCAATCCCGTCCCCGGCACTCCCCAATAGACCGCTCGACATCGCCTGCACCAGCGCCGTCACAATCGCCTGCACCACGGCGGCCTGCTGCGTGTTGTCGATACCCGTCGCATCCTGGCCCACCTGAAGATTCCAGTCGTCGCCCCCCGTCTGGTACGACAGCTTGTGCGCCGTCGCGTCTACCCGCCCAAACGGCGCCGATGTCGATGTCCCGCGATAACTGAAGCTGTACGTTTCACCCTCCGGCGTCGTCACCGTCTCCTCCGCCCGCGTGCCGATCGTCGCGCAACCGCACGCATGGCAGCTCGCAACCGCCACGATCAGCACCGCCACGACATGCAAAATCACTCCGATACGCATGGCCTATTCCTCCAAGCCCAGTTGCCCGCCGCCGCCGCCGCCGTCATCATCGTCGAAATCAATCTCCAGCTGCGTCTGTATCAGCAGCATCGTCGGCGGAACGCACCGGCGCACCTGCTCCAGCGCTTCCACCACATGGTGCGTGTCGTCGAAGGTGAGCGTCACCTTCGCCGTCTGGTCCTCCTTGTCCTTCTTCGGCTTCTGAAGCGTGATCGCGTCGATGAGGCAGTACACCTCCTCGATCGCCGGACGCTCCACGCCACGTGCCGGCTCGATGACCTGCGCTTTGAACGGGCGCATCTCGTAGATGCGCGCCCAGTTCGTCTTCGAGGCGTCGAAGACCGCCTTCACCTGGATGTCCTTCGAGGTCATCTGCACGCTCTGAATCTCCACCTCCATCTGCGGAATCGCCTTTGCCTTGCCCATCAGATGTCATCCTCCCAAACCCGGGACGGGCACATCGAATCCACCCGGAGAATGTCGGAAACGGACTCCCCCGTCTCCTCTCCCCACTGGCTTCGCGGCGCCAGAAGCGTCCCGTTCATGTTGTAGTCACGGCCACACTCGCACGTGTTCGTGAATCCCGCCAATAACACCCGCCGGCCACACGCGCACTTACCCACTGCCGGCGCACCGGATTCACTCCGCTCCTTCAAAATTTCCATCCAGCTTCTCCTCTGCCTGTTCCTGACGACATCACTTCCCCTATCCATCCTGTAAATCATGTAAATCCTGTCTCTCCCTCATCCCCTCTTCCCTCCCCTCTCCTCTTTTTTTGTCCCTGGTCCCCGGTCCCCCTCTTCCCCCTGTTGGTGGCGCGAACACAAGCCCGGATGCTCACGGCATATGTCGCACTCTTCCGGCTCCCCGCTCCACCCGTTCACAAACTCCTGAACCTCGTACAGCAGCGCCACCCGCTGCGAAACAACATCCAGCTCACGCGCCTTCAGAATCTCCTCCAGATACCCGCGCCGCACATCGATCATCTCCTGGAGCAGCCGGCGAACCGCGCCCTCCCACGGGCCACGATGCATCCAATCCCCGTTCAGCCACACACGCAGCGCGCAACCACGCTCCGGCCTCGGGCGGCTTTCCATCGTGTGCGGCGTCAAGTCGGGACCGGGAGCCCAGCCGATACCCGGCGCCACCGCGATGAAGATCATCGTGTCCTTCCCCTCGCGAAACACGCACACCCCATGACCCGACATCGCAGCATGCCCCCCGCTCACCGTGTTCAACAGCTTCAATTCCAGCAGCGAATCCAGAATCGTGTCCATCGCCACCTTGTTCGCCAACAGATCATCAACCGTTATCGTCCGCGCTACCGGGCCGTTCATCACCTGAATCCTCCTTGTAATTCATGTCTGCTTCTTCTCCACTCCCTCTTCCCACTGCTCCCGGAGCCACGGCAGGACCTTTGCAAGGAAGTCGCCAGCCCAGTCACAGGCATCACTGAACTCCTGGTGTGGCATCACGAACAGGTAATCCACATTCGACATGGCAAAGATGTCAGAGGGCTCAAAGCGCAGCTTCAACTCAACGGCTGCTATCTCCATTACCTCATGTATCAGCCGCCCCAAGACTTCCGCCCACGAGCCATCGATGCCTACTGTCATTCGAAGGTGGTTCTTATCTCCAACGACTCCAGCTCTCCCGCTCCGCTCAACATAAAGGCGCACCACCACACGCCGGAAGGTTGCCTCGCAGTAGCCCTTACTCATGAGCCGCCCTTCTCCACTCCCCACACCGCCTGGGAAACTTCCTCGCCCTCGTGCCTGTTGCGGCCGTGCAACAGGAAAAATACCTCATCCATGTTCCATAAGGTCACCCCCCGCGCCACGTCCATCGCCAAACGCTCCGCCACTTTAGCGCGGCCCAACCGCGCATGCGCCAACTCATACCGCGCATGCGCCTCACGGGCCTCCGCCGCCCTGCGCATCCACCGCTCCCTGCGCAGCTCACACACCAAATCCACCGCATCCTTCACCCCATCCGTCGCATCCGTCTTATCCGTCTTATGCATCATTCCTTCCCTTCCCGTTCGCGTTCATTCGCGGTTTTCCTCCCAATCTTGTCCATCTTGTAAATCATGTCTTCCCGCTTCCCTCTTCCTTCTCCGCGCATCGCACCATTTCAGCAAAGCAAGCTTCACACAGCGCTTCCGCATCGTCGCCGTCCGTCGTCTTCGTCGCGAACCCTTGGCACACGGGCGATATGCCCAACCCGATGCAGACCGCGTACCCCATTTCCGCCCAGGCCGCCGCCATATCTTCACCCATCGCCTTGCAGATCAGCTCATACGCAGAGTCCAGGGCATTAACGGCTAATCAAGCGTTGCCCCGTGGCCGGATTCCCCACCCGGCCCGCCAAAGTCGGCTTTCAATTCAGCCTCGCCTTATACCAACCTCGCCGCATCCTGTGCGGCTCCGCACAGCCGAGCGTTTTTCCCATGGGACCCGCACTGTGACGGGGCAAAAAAACACGAGGGCGGCGGGTGGGATTCGAACCCACAAAGACCAGTCGTGTTAACGGCATGCCCTGGCGCGTCTGCCACTTCCGCCACTGCGCCGCCCAAAATCCGATTCAACTCTCAATCATCCGCCCCATCCGCCCCATCTGTCCCATTCCTTATTCCGCGCCCATTCGCGGCTCAACTACTCATGCCGCGCAATCGCCGCGTTCGCCCACATCACCGCCTCTTCCACCTTCGTCAAGGCCAGGCTCTTCTCCCGGCACTCCGGACACGACCGCGTGATTTCCTCCGCCAGTTCCAGCCCCTTTTGACGCATCCGCTCATAGCGCGCTATCACCAACCATAGGGGAGGGGTCATCAATACCCGCTTCCACGGCCATCCCAACAAGGTCCTGCCATGAGAGCGTGAACCACTTCCCCGTCGTCTTGCTCATAATGATTGGGCTGTGATCCGATGCACTCACAGTCAATTCATACACCGTGTCGCCGCTTCCAGTTTCACCAACCCGCATCCGCAAGAACAGCGAATCATTCCCATGAATCTTTCCGCGTGACATAGTCTTAACCTCTCCCTAACCTGGGGCGGGCTCCCTGTCTACCCGCCCCCTTCCTGCGGCCTTCGGACCAGGGGGCCTCACGCATCATGGGTTTTCGCCCCTTTAATTATCGATTCAACTGCCCCTAATCCCTAATCCCTAATCCCTAATCCCTAATCCCTAATCCCTCCCCCCTGGTGGGGCCGAAGCGCCGGCGGAGTCCTTCCAGCACTCCGGCCCCTGAGGGGGGATTGGGGACCTGAAGCGGAGACCCGGCGCCCACGCTTGGGGAAGTGGGGGGGGGAGGAAGTGGGGTGAATAGGCGCCCGGCCTCCGCGAAAAAGAACATCTACCCGGCACATGCCGTGCCTCCCTTCTCTCTCGTTCAAAACAACTCCTGATGCAACACGCCACGGTACGTGCACCGCGACTCGCCCGCCGGCACGCCGCCATCGCTCCAACGCTTGAAAAAGAACTGTACCCCCGCCTCCGCGCACTGATCGTAGACCTGGTCCACCCACTCCACATGCATCCGCCGCGCACCTGGACCCGTCTCGCCACCCACAACCACGCCACGCACCACATTCAAATAGTTGTTCCGCGCATAGATCGGACCCAACAGCGGCTCAAGGCTCAGCCACTTCCTGAAATTACACGGCATCTGATGAAGCCAGCCCAACGCCGTGTTGTACGACGCCTGGTCGAACGCCGTCATCCCCCACCACACCTCCTCGAATACCTCCATGTACGGAACGTCATAGATGAACTCCGCCATCCGCTGGAAACGCTTCGTCAACAGAATGTACCTGTGCTGACGGTGCCGCGACATCTCCTCGAACACCCGAACACGCCAGCTCTTATGAACCTTCTCGTGGAACAAGTCCGACATCGAGCACACGAACACGCGCCGCCCCGACTTCCAACGCCCCAACTGACCCGTCAGCGTCCTCTCGTCCAAGCGGACATCGCCCGTCCAGCGGCCACTATCTGCCCGCGTAAGGCCCGCGTACTTCGACAAGCCCATCCCACTCAAGCGCCCGCTCAGACGCTCCGCGTAGCAATGCTCGCAGCCCTTGTTCACCCGCGTACAACCCACTACCGGGTTCCACGTCGAATCAGCCCACTCTATCCCCGTCTTCTCTGCCATCTAACCGGACCTCCCTGCGTTCCACAGGCGGCATACCAGCCACGACACGGCAGCCAGCGCACAAAAGCCCATAGCCGCTACCATCTCCCTCTCCATCTCCGCGCAGCCGCCCTACCAATTCCGTCTCCGCTATCCGCGCACCACACTCCGCGCAGCAATACTCTCGATCCCAATCCGCCTTCATTCCGGCTCAATCTCCACAAGACCCGCCCCGCTTACACCAAGCTCCGAGCAACGCTGCGATACCTGAGTCTTCCGGACCTCAAAAAGCTGACCCACAGCCACCCGAAGACTCGATACGTCCCCGTCCAGCGCACGAAACATCACCCCGCCACACGTGATGTCCACTACCGCGCCCGGTTTCGACATCCGGCGCAACAACGTCTCCAAAACCGCCTCCTCACCACGCAGACGCTCTATCGAATCCAACAGGCCACGGACCTCTTCCAGCGTCTTCTTCATCCCGATTCACCTCCTCTCAACGAATGTGCAGCGCCTATGCATTCGCACAGCCTAGCACGCTTGCCCGTCCATGTCAAGAGGTGCAATCCAATATTTTTATGGGGCGCGGAAGAGGGACACCATATGCAAGGGGCCGAGCGCGCGCGCGCCTTGGCCCCGGGTGGGGGCGGCGGCGCCGCGGGGGAATGTCGAAATGGCGCGGCCCTCCCGGCGGCGGCAAGGACCCGGCGGCCACAGCGCCGCGCCGGACGGCGGCGGGAATGGGACGGAACATCCCCTGTTCCAGTTCCGTAACTGTACTAGCGGCGCACCCTTGCGTCCAGCGCCGCCCCGCACGATGGGCATACCGATGGGCACGACGCCGCCAGCTCCGCCAGAAACGCCGCCAGCTCCACCGGCAGCGCGTCATCCGGCCTCGCCAGCATCGCCTGGTGATACAGGTCCTGGTACGCCTTCGCCGCCTGCAGCCGCACACTCTCCGACTTCGCCCGCTTCGCCAGACGCAGAATCACCCCCAGCATCTCCTCCACCCCGCCATGCGCCGCCGGCCTGGAAACCCCCGCTTCCAGCCCCCGCCCCGCCCCCGCCCTCGTCCCCGCCCCCCGGTCAGTTTCTGGCATGCCTTCGATGCCTTCGGTACCCCTCCATCGTGAGAAGGCTTCGGAGGGTCGATAGGCGGGGGTGCTCTTGGGCTTGGCCTTCGCCCTTGGCTTTGCCTTTGTGGATTTCTTGTCCATGTCAGCGATGGTAGCATGGGCTTGGGTCAAAAGCAACGGTCATTGGCTCGCTTTCGGGGGTTGGATTCGGGCTCTATTGGATGCCTGCCTTGGATGACATCTGGTGATTGGTGCCGTCGTTTTCCTGGGTGGTTGCCTTGGCGGTGTGGTTTTCAATTTGCTCTTTTGTGTGCGTGGTGGCGAACCCTGCCGGACTTGCCCCTTTGCCCCCTGGGTGGATGGTCCGTTTGTGCACCCCCTTACCCGTCCCTGGTCCCCCCCCCCCCTAAAGGGGGGGGCCTGGGGGGCACACGGCATCCAGGGCAAGGCAAGGCGGGTTTCGGGGTGCGCGGTTTGCTCTTTTGGTTGATGCTGATTTGCTCTTTTGGCCAGCGGTAATTTGCTCTTTCGTGGTGGACTTGGATTGCACTTTCACGAGGTGGAACGGGATGGTTATGGACCTGGTCAGTAGGCCCATATGCGGCGGCTGTGCATACGCACAACAGGGGGCTTGACATTGTGGCGTTATCGTGTTAAAATGCTGGCGGTGGAGATGCTGGGGTGAGAGTTGAAACGGCGGCAAGCGGGCGACGCGAGACGCGGCCCGCCAGTCATGGAGCCTCCGGCGAAAGCAAAGGGGGCCAGCCTCAAGGGGACATGGTAGCCGCCTGGCGAGATGGCCGGCAGGCCGTCGCCCATTGAAAGATGAATCAGACGCTAGAACCTCCACCGGGGGCCGTGTCAACGGCTTCCGGTTCCCCCGCGATGTATGCCGGCCTTGACGTGGCGCGGGGGCTTGCGGCATAGGGCTGCATCCAACAGGTATACTAGACGGCTAAGGAGGTCTGGACAATGAAAGGGAAGATTCACTCGACGCACGACGGGGGCTGCATGTGCTATTGGTGCAAGGCGCGCCGTGGCGAGATGGAGCCTGGTCACGAGGTCTGGCATGAAGCGCCGGAGCCCGGCTGGAAGCTGGCGCCGGATTCTCTGAAGGGCCAGCGCGTGTTCGTCGTCTGGCGCGGCGCGTACCCGTTCAACGTCTTCACGTCGTTTGGCGCGGCGCTTCACTGGGCGGCGGCTGTGGGCATCGCGCTTCACGCGCATTGCTAGAGGAGATCAAACGATGCACGCTGACACCTTGTCTGAAAGATTCTGCCGGGAACTCCGGCGCAGTCTCGCGGAGTACTACGGCGCGCACATGAGCGAGTTCAAGGGCGTGACGGTTCGAGAGGCCTTGAACAGCTTCGGTCCTGAAGTCGTGGTGCTCTGGGGGGCCTACACTGAGGCTGAATTGGACATGACCTTGTGAGAAGACTCAACGCGGCGGCGAGGTCCGCCGCTCATGGCCGCTAAACCTGCCACCTCCCCGTGGTGTGGCTGGACACCGGATGGGCCGGTGACTGAGAGCAGGTCAAAAGGAGGTCTGGATTATGGGTACAAAGTTGAAGCATGAGCCGATTCGCTACGTGAAGGCGGCTCTCAACGGGCACGAGGGCTACCGCTTCCGCTTCCCCGAGTTCCCGGGTAACTGGTTCGTGGAGTG
>JAVEWL010000822.1:0-2811 GCA_034004565.1 FCB group bacterium
TCTCGTGGCCATGTTCAAGGACACGCCGCAGCTTTCCGCGATCACGGTGCTCGAAATGCTCCAGACCGCAAAGATCATCGGTTCCGAGTCCTTCCGCTACCTGGAACCCCTTACTTTGGTGGGCGCTCTGTTTCTGGTTTTGAGTCTGTGCGCTTCCGCGGGTGTACGTAAGCTCGAAGCAATCCTCCGGCTTAAGGGGGCCCACGCATGAACGGAGCGCCCATCATTCAAGTACGAGGCCTCAGCAAGGCCTACGGTCCGCTCACCGTGCTCGACGGTATCGACCTTGATATCATGCCCGGCACCAAGACGGCCATCATCGGGCCGAGCGGCTCCGGCAAGTCGACCCTGCTGCGACTCCTGATGACGCTCGAACGGCCCGATTCCGGCACGATCCAGGTCGAAGGCGACTACCTCTGGCACGTCCGGCGCAACGGCGGTCTCGAGCCCGCCAAGCCCTCTCACACCCGGTCGGTGCGGAGCAAGCTGGGCATGGTGTTCCAGCAGTTCAACCTGTTTCCCCACATGACGGTCCTCAAGAACGTGACGCTTGCCCCACGGGAGGTGCTGGGGTTGTCGCGCGAAGAGGCGGAAACACGGGCCGTAGAATTGCTGCGCCTGGTCGGACTCGAAGAGAAGCTGAAAGCTCATCCCGCCCAGTTGTCGGGTGGACAAAAGCAGCGCGTGGCCATCGCCCGCGCACTCGCGATGCGCCCCAGGGTCATGCTCTTCGACGAGGTGACATCGGCGCTCGACCCCGAACTCGTGGGGGAAGTGCTCGGCGTCCTGCGCGAACTTGCCCACTGCGGCGACATGACCATGCTCATCGTGACGCACGAAATGCGCTTCGCCCAGGAAATCGCCGACCGCGTTCTCTTCTTCGAGAAGGGCCGGATCGTCGAAGACAACCTGCCCAACGTCATTTTCTCGCAACCCGCCGAAGACCGGACGCGCGAGTTCTTGCGTTCCGTCCTGCAGACCGCATGACACGGGAGATTCTTGTGAAGCGCACGCTCATCATAGGTTCCCGCGCCAGCCGCCTAGCCGTGGCACAGGCGCGGCATGTCGCCGAGCTCCTTCGGCGCATCGCGCCCGATATCCCGACGAGGTTGCTGACCGTAACGAGCACCGGTGATCGCATCACCGACCGGCCCATAGCCGCCATCGGCGCCGTGGGCGCGTTTACGGCCGAACTCGAGTCCGCACTCATTGAGGGGCAAGTCGACCTCGCCGTGCACAGCATGAAAGACTTGCCCATACGAAACCAACCGGGCGTGATATCGGGTGCCGTGCCACAGCGAGAGGACCCGCGCGACGCGCTCGTTTGCCGGAGGTGGCTAGACGTGCTCTCCATGCCGAGCGGCGCGAGGATTGGCACTTCCAGTCCGCGCCGCGTAGCGCAACTCCGCGCGCTGCGACTTGACCTTGAGACGGTGGATCTTCGCGGCAATATCGAAACTCGAATTCAGCATGTGCAGGAAGGTCGTGTCGATGCCGCGATCCTGGCGTGCGCGGGCTTGCGCCGCCTTGGCCTGGAAACCGCGATCCGGCAAGAATTCTCTCCCGACGATATGCTGCCCTCGCCGGGACAGGGCGCCCTGGATATTCATATCCGCGCCGAAGAGACCGGCCTGAAGGAACTCCTGAGGCTCATTGCGGACCCCGCCGCGGAGGTCGAAACCCGTGCCGAGCGGGCCTTGCTCGCGGCCCTTGGCGGCGGATGTTCATCGCCCGTTGGCGCCTTGGGCCGACTCCAAGGTCAAGTACTGACATTGGCCGCATGCATGCCGGAACCCGAAGGCGAACAGGTTTGGCGTGTGACGGGCACCGGAGATCCGCGCGACCCCGAAAGTCTTGGCACACGCCTTGCCGACACTCTTCTACGAAGTGAGCCGGCCGGTGCCAGGAAGAGTGAATAAATGATGTGATTCAGGTAACACTTGAGCCGAATGGCGTAGGCGCTTGATTGCCCCAAGATCTTGGGTAATCGTATTTGCGTAGAGCCCAATATCTTGCGTTTACGCCATTCGGCTCAAGTGTTACCTATCTTGCATCGCTCAATTCGCTTTCTCAGCGAAATGCCTGCCAAAGTGAAGAAGGCGGTAAACGTAAGCAATACAATCGGCTCCAAAGCCTCGAGCTGCCGTTCACCTTCCCTCGAACTGGTCCCGAGGTATACTCTCAGAAACAAGGGGCTCAACCCGAAGTAATCCGCCAACCCCGTATACAACAGCACCGCCACCACGACCGTGCTGAAGTCGTGCGTGCGCGGGTGCGAGACGAATCGCTCCGTGACGGCGCCGAGCCCCACGCCCAGCGCAACAGAACCGCCAAACTGCCAGTCAGCCTGCCGGATGCCTTCGCCAAGACGCTATCCTCCTCCGGACGCGTAGTAATTGGCAACGGCGCTGCTGGCGACGGCGAAGAGCGCAATGCATAAGATATTGTCAAATGCCACCACGGCCAGCAGCGTTTTCACGAAGCTGCCTTTGGCGCTACGACTACTTTTCACGCCACGCTCAACGCTGCTGTGACCAAGGCGGAGATGTCGGCCCTTAAGGCAGCAGGAAGGACTGCCCATGCTTTCACCACTTGGGCAAGTTCGCTTGGTAAAGGCTTGTCTCTCTGGGCGCTCGTGTGGTCGGCACAATGGCAAGGCGACAGGGCTGGTGCTGAAGCGACCGAGTGCGCCATACCTGCGCCATAAAACGGTGCCTCAGCAGAACCAAGCTTTTTTCCCAACCGGTTGACGTTGATGGTCATGGGGCCACGGAAGTGCGGGTTTTTTAAGTATATTGTCTGTTGCATGGC
>JAVEWL010000081.1:0-12847 GCA_034004565.1 FCB group bacterium
GGGAAAGACCGCCGGTACTTGAACTGGTGGTTGAGGTGGATGTTGTGGACTGGGTGGACGAAGAAGCGGAGGCTTTCCCCTCTCGATGGGGGAGAGGGCAGGGTGAGGGGGCACTCTTCATTCATAATTCAGCATGCATCGTTCAGAATTCTTGAATCTCCCGCCCGCCCTATAGATACTGAGCCGACCAATGACCAAGCACACGCCAACCCCGAAACGTTGCGCGGTTGGCCATACCCGCGGGAGAGAGACCACATGCCAGTTCCCGTCGAAATCGAAGAGACGGAAATAGAAGGCGTACTGCTAATAAAGACCCCCATATACGGCGACCACCGCGGCTATTTCCAGGAATGCTATGCCCGCGACTCCTGGGCGGACAAGGGTTTTCGCGAGACCTTCGTCCAGGACAACCTCAGCAAATCCTGCAAAGGCACCCTGCGCGGCATGCACTACCAATTGTCCTCACACGGGCAAGGGAAGCTCGTTCGCGCGCTCGAAGGTTCCATCTACGACGTGGTCATCGACCTCCGCCGCGGCTCGCCCACATTCGGCAACTGGTTTGGTTGCGAACTCAGTGCCGAAAACGGCCATGCCCTCTGGGTGCCCATCGGCTTCGCACACGGCTTCATTGCCCTCCAGGACGACACTCTCGTGCTCTACAAGGTTACCACGCCCTGGGCTCCCCAGGCCGAGCGCTCCTTGAATTACAAAGACCCGCGGGTCAACATCCAATGGCCCATCGAACCCACGGCCGTATCGCCCAAAGACGAAGCCGCCCCCTTCCTCGATGCCGCCGAATACGATTTCACCTGGGCGCCGCCCATTCGGAAGGACATTTGACTCCGGCCGTCCGCTCCAGTATAATCCCGCTCGCTTGACCACCGTTTTACGGTGGCTTGTGCCCAATGGGGGTGTAGCTCAGTTGGGAGAGCGCTTGTCTGGCAGACAAGAGGTCAGGGGTTCGATTCCCCTCACCTCCACCATTGAAAACTCAAGAAGCCTCGGGGATTCGTAAGCGAATTCTTGAGGCTTTTTCGTGTCTGGCCCTGGAAAGGAAAAGCGCGAAGATACCGTTTCCGGTTCTTCGCGCTCCGCATGCAAGGAGGCCGGGCGACCGGTCCCGGTTACTGGGCCCGGGCCGGCCGCCACAAAGACTCCTACACGTCTTCGCACTTGCCCGCGTTTTCCTTCATGGGCGTGCATTCCTTTGTGAAGGTGTCGCCGGCCACCGCCGGAAGCCTGCGTGTGATCTTCGATACATGCTTCATAGGGAGTTCCTCCTGGAAGGCAAGCGTATTTAGATCGCGCTTGCCGGGTTGTCAGGACGCGCCATCGATCTTCCCAGTTCACAAGCGGAAGTATTCGACGAAGTGTCGCGATGGCTGCCGGAAAGCCGGTCTGGCGGTTCGCTGCGCCTCGCCTACGTTATGTCAATATCCTCGCACTTGCCGGCGTTTTCCTTCGCCGGGGTGCATTCTTTGACGACCGAATCGCCTTTGAGGACGGCGGGGGCGGGCGTGGTGTGCGTGATGCTGCGAAGGTGGCTCATCTTTTTCGTTCCTTTACATTTGGGATTCACTACACCGAACGATCGAGACAAACCTACCCGCTCCGTTCCCGGAGTAACCTGATTATATCATTCTATTTGACCTGGCAGGCAGCCATGACGCGCAAACCGCATGGTTTCCACCGCTTACGCATAGGGGGCGGAACGCATTCCGGGGCGGGTCCGGCAGCCCGAAACGGGTCACCCCGACCTCATATACACCTTACCTTCTGAGCCCGCGTGTGTTACGAGCTTCTGGCCGTCCCTCCTTCCGCAAGAGCCGTATCGAATAGATTGCGAAGCGTGGCAAGCCAGAAGTCCGGCGCGAACTCGCCTCGAATACGCGTCCGTGCCTCGTCGACGATCCGCATGCGAAGCGCGCTATCCGTGAGCACCCGGCCTATCGCGGCGGCCAATTGCCCGGAATCCCGGGGCGCCACCATAAGTCCCGTCACCCCGTCCTGAAGCACCTCCGGGATGGCCCCGGCGCCGGTCGCCACCACCGGTACGCCCCGTGCCATCGCCTCTAGCATCACGTTCGGGATTCCGTCCCGATCGCCGTTCGCCGCAACCACGGAAGGAACAACAAGGACGTCCACTTCCGCGTACAGGAAAGTCACCTGCTCGTGCGGCAACGCGCCGGCAAAGAAGACCGTCGAAGCGATTCCAAGCCTCTGGGCCAACGCGCGGAGCGAGTCCAACTCCGGCCCCTCGCCCACGATTGTGCACGCGGCCGCGAGCCCCTCGAGTCGCAGCAGCGCGCAGGCTTCCAGCAGATACGCAAACCCCTTTTTCTCGACGGCCCGGCCTACGGCCAGTATCCTCGGTGTGCCCGTCGAACGCGGTGGGGGAGAAGTCTCGACGACCGCTATTCCGTGTCGCACGAGTTCGAAGGGACAGTCGGGATACCGTGTCCGCAGGTGACGCCGGTTTGTCTCCGTGCATGTGACGCGAAACGCCGCCTCCCGCACAACCGCCGGATGGGTTTCCGCCACGTGAATGTCGTGCGCATGCGCCGTCAGGCTGTATTCCACGCCCACGACCCTCGCCAGGGCACGCGCCACGGTAGCCGGGTATCCCAGAAAATGCGCATGAATGTGGCGCGCGCCTTCCGCCTCCGGCAACGCCTGGAGCGCTCGAAGCCATAGCGTTGCGCGCTCCGCAATGCGCGCGGGCCGGGGCGGTGCAAGCCAGCGCCAGAGCGACAGCGCGCGCAGCGGCGACCGCGCCAGAGCCATCAATCCGTCCAAAGGACGCAACCGGGACAAGCCCCTTGCCTCGATCGGCACACCCAGGCGTTCGAGCCCCTCGACCTCGTTCCGGATGAAGGTTTCCGTAAGGCACGGATACGACCCGGCCAGATAGAGGATAGGCTTAGTCATAGGCGCCCGTGCCGGTCAGCGATCGGACGCGCCGCGCACACCCGATTAGCGCCTTCTCCCAGAGCGAGCGGCTGTGAATGTATTCCGGGTACTCCAGGAGTTGCCCACGAAACCCGCTCTTGAACCGGGCGATTTGCGGCACGTTCGCTCCGCCGAAATCGAACGCGTCCAAGGTGCGATACAGCTCCCGGATAATCTCCCAGACCAGCAACGAGGCCGCCCCGGTTTTCTTCAACTCACGGTGCGACGCCGACAACGAGTGATACCCTCGCCGCTCGTCGCGTAGCACCAGGCTCGCCGCGCACAACGCTCCGTCCCTCGTCCGCGCGGCGTAAACTTCCCCCAGGCCTTCCGTCCGGACCGTCGCCAGAAACGCGACGAACGCTTCCTGGGAAAACGGGACGAACAGCCCCTGGCCCTCGAAAACCTCGCGATAGATCCGGTAAAAGTCCGCCCCGCCCGGTTCCACCGCCACCGTGACCCCCGCCTTTTCCGCCACGCGAATATGGTTCCGTACTTGGGAAGTCATGCCGGTCCAAACAGCATCGGCCGTTCCGCCCCGCAGGAGGTACGTGGCGCGCGATCGCGCCCGCCATCCCGTATCGGCTTCCAGAGGCGCCGCAAAGGGAGAAGCCGCGATGGCACAGTGCGAGAAACGCTGTGCAAGCTCCCGCAGCGCCCGCGGCAACCCCTCTCGCAACGGCCGCTCCAGGCCGGGTTGCAGCACCGCGCCGTTGTAGGGCGTCGCAAACCCTCGTCGCGCATCGCTGAAGGGTCCCTTTCGGCGAACGCGCAACGGCACGCCCGCGACAAGCCTGCCCTCGTGGCGCGCGCCCCACAGCACCACCGTGTCCCCGGTCAGCCGTGAAACCGCTCGCAGCCAACACGCATTGTGATATACGGTGCCTTGGCTCGACGCGCACACCAACCGATCCCACTCATCGTCGGCCCGGTCCGGCAGTTCCTTGAATTCGACCGGCGATTCCCGAGCCGCGTCCGTGATTGCCATCTATGTGACCCTCTGGATTCCCTTCACACCGTTTCCCGACGCATCGTTCCGCGCCAGCCGCTTCGCGAATCGCAAGGGCAACGCCTCCCAAACCACCTCGAGGCAATCCACCGGCGACGGCGAGAACGAGCGTTTGAACCGTTCAATTTCCGGTGTGGCCGCGCCTACCAGGTCCACCGTCGAGACTCTCCTCGACGCTTCCTCGATGACCGTCCACCACAGCAGCGAAACGGCATCGGTCTTACGCAGGTCCGGGTGGCTTGCCGCCAGCATGAAATACCCGCGGTCCGTGCCCCAGCCCACCACCAGGCCAGCCGCCGGCTCTCCCGTGGCCGTGGCGGCGAGGTAAAGCTCGATGCCGCCGCGCCGCGCGAGACCGACAGTCTGCGCAATCGCTCCCGTACGCAGCGGCAGGGAAAGATCCTGCCTCGAGTACGTATGCCGGTAAAGCCGCTCGAAGGCATCGGCGTCGTCCGTCAACGCAACCGTTACCCCAAGCCCGCGCGCCTTGCGCACACGTTGCCGCGCGTGCCGGTCGCATTCCAGCCAGCACCGTTCGACGTCGCGCACGTCCAGCACCAGCGTCCCCCAGGTCTTTCGCGCGGCCCCGCCGCACTCCACTCTCCGCACTTCGGTGCAAGGTGCGAACACGCCCCGTACGGACCAGTAGCGGCGCATAAGGTGGGCAAAAAGTCCGCTGTCATGCGATGCGCCGCACGCCGTCCACGCGTTATACGCCGTCGCCCAGGGTTTCCGGCCAACCGTGATCCCGCACCGGCTCGCCCGTCGCAATGCGACCGCCGCCGTCATCCGGCCGTCGCGCAAAACCGCGTGTACGCGAATATCGTGCCCCATACCGTCGTTGAGCGCCCCAAGCCAGCCCGGAGAAAGATAAGGGAGATCCACTGCGTCGCTCGCCCACTGCGCGGCATAAGCGGCCGCATCGCGACCGATATCCCACACAACCGTTTCCGTATCACGCATTCATCGAGACTTCCGCCGGCCGGGCGGCAACCAGAACCAACGGGGCGCCTCGCGATCCGCGCTGGGAGCACCGGTACCGGTCTCCAAGAAACGGATACACGCGCTCCACGCAATACCCCGCCGTCGCCAGTTCTTCCTCCAGCTCCCCGAGCGACATCACCCGAAACCAGAACCAGCCCTCCGACTGCTCCTCGGGATTGATGCGCTGCTGGACCTTGCAGCAGCCCGTCTCGTCGGTGACCCTGTTGCGCAACGCCTCGCGGGCCCGGCGTCTTCGCCGTATCAGAAAGCGCAAATAGGCCAGCACCCAGAGAATCCGGCGCTGAAGGGAACGGCGCTCCAAAGGGATGCCGCTTCCGCATTCGTCGATAGCATTGAACCGCGCATCCAGAAGGTTCGCCCCGTCCGCGAGGCGCCACTTCGTCTCGCGCATCCATCGAAGGCGCGCCCAGAGGTCGATGTCGCCCTCGTTGAAAGCGCTCAGGAGCAGCACACCGTTCGGCTTCAATACCGACCGCACCTCCGCCAGGCACCGCAGCCGTGTCTCGCGCTCCGGGATGTGCTGATACACCTGCTCCAGAAGCACCGCGCCGTCAAACGTTCCCGCAAACGGTATACCCTCGCCGGCATCGGCGCACACGCAGCGCGCGGCCAGCCCCAGCGACCTCAACCGTACCTGAGCCATCCGAAGATGACGCGGCACCAGGTCCAATGCCCACACCTTGATGCCCTGTTGCTCGAGCGCAACCGCCTCGCGTCCGCAGCCGCAGCCCACATCGAGCACACGGCTGCCTCGGGTCAGGTACGCCTGTATCGCCATCCTCTCAAGTCCGCTCAGACCCGACTCCGCATACCGCGCCCAGAAGCGAGACTCCCCGTCGCCCCCGTACTTCTCCGTGACCCGTTCCCGTTGCCGGACTCGGTCTGTTGTTGCTCGAACGCTCACATTCCACCTCCGGCCCACGCCCCGGCCCCGTCGCGCTCGCCCTGTCCCTCGAGCACAGCCCGGTATAATCCCATCAGGTCGCCAAGCTGCCGCCCAAGCCCGTAGCGCTCCAGCACGCGCCTTCGAGCCGCCTCCGCCAACCCGCGCGCAAGCGCCGGTTCATCCAGCAAACGGAGTACCGCCCCGGCCAACGCAACAGGATCCCCCGCGGGAACCACCAGCCCGCTGCGCTCGTGCCGCACAACCTCCGCGTTTCCAGGCACGTCCGTGACCACCACCGGTACGCCCGCCGCCATCGCCTCGAGCAGCGCCAGGGAAAGCCCTTCGTAACGCGACGACAACACGAACACGTCCCATGTCTCGATCGCGGCGAACTCACGCGAAACCCGTCCCGGCATTTCAATGCAGTCCCGCAGTTTCAACGCGGCAACGTGCTTGCGCGCATCGCCCTCGAGCGGCCCCGCCCCGCACAACCGAAAGCGCGCCTCGGGCCGCGCCCGGTGAACAATCGCGCATGCCTCCAGGAAGGTGTGGGGATCCTTTTGTGGCCGGAGCGCGCTGAGTGTTCCAATCAAGGGCGCACGCGGCGACGGACCGCGCCACAGCGCTTCACGCGGACACGCCACCCCGTTCAGCACCGTGTGAACCCGCTCCGCCGGATGCCCCAGCCGCACCGCCTCCCGCGCTTCCGCCTCCGAAACGGCCATGAGCGCATCCGTCGCCGGAATGGCGAGCCATTCGAGAATGCGGTACAGGCCGGACGCCGCGCCTCCGCACAGGTACGGAAAGGCGTGCGGGGAGTACACGCACGGGATACCCGCCAGGCGCCCCGCCATACGCGCAAGCATCCCGCCTTTCGCGCAATGCCCGTGAAGCAGGTCGCACGGGTGCGCCGCCAGGATCTCCACCATGCGCCGCAGCGCCCGCGCATCGGCCACGGGATGAATGCTCCGCCGCATATCCACTTCCCATACCGTCACGCCCCAGGCCCGTATCCTTTCCGCCGTGGAACGAAAGTCGGCCTCCCGGCGGAACGAACAGATACACGACGTTCGCACCGCATTCGCATCAAGGCCTTCAACGACGGTTTCCAGCCACCGCCGCGCCCCGCCTTCCGTCGCCTCCAGCACGTGCACAACATGGAAAGGCGTCTTCATGTCGCCCGCCATCCGAGCTTTCGCGCCAGGTAACGGCTCTCCTCCAGCCCCAGGAACAATCCCAGCCCCGCATAGGCCAAAAAGCCGGCGCCGCCGCTCGCCGCGAGCCCCAGCAATCGCGCGCCCGGTTCGGCGGCCCATTCGCCACCGGCCCGCGCCACCGCCGCCGCGACGCACACCCCAACGCAAACGCACGGCAGCAGTCGCGCGAATTGCCACGGCTCCAATTCGCACCAGCGAATCGTCCTTCGCCTGTGCAACAGTGCGATGAGAAGGCTGACCTTACAGGCGCGGCTTACCACAACCGCCGCCGCCACCGCCGCGATCCCATATGAGCCCACAAATCCGACAACCAGCCCGATCTTCAACGTCGCGCAGGCCACCCCGATCATCACCGGAGCCCAAATCTCCTCGCGGGAGAAGAAATACCGCATCAGCAGGACCTCCATCCCCTCGAAGCACATCTCCGGAGCAAGCCACACCAGTACTCCCGCCATCTGCGCCGTCGCCGCCGCATCGAAATGGCCCCGTTGGTACACCACCGCCACCACCGGCTCCGCCAGCAGCATCGTCAGCGCCGCCACGGGTAGCAGAAAATAGAGGATGCCATGCAGACCCGCCGCCAGCAGTCGCGCGGCTTCCCGAGGATCGTCGCGCTTGCGAAGCTCCGAAAAGAGCGTGTACAGCACCGTGGCGCAAGCCACCGGAATAATGAGAAGAGGCAGATTCACAATTCGGCGCGCCCATTCCAGCGCGCTCACCGCGCCCGGTCCCACCGTCGAGCACGCCGCGTTCTCCACCATGCCGCTCAGGCGTGCAAACACCGTCCCGATGCCCGGCGCCAGCATCAGGTACGCCACATACCGCAGGTCCGGGTCGCGCCAATCCGTGTCCGCCGCGCCGCGCCGGCCCGCGACACGGCCCACGAACCACGTGTGAAGGCACCCCGCCAGCACGACGCCCGCCAGGTAGCCCGCCGCGGCCGAGTAGATCCCCCATCGCGACGAGAACAACACCATCGTTACGATGGTGCCGCCCCGAACGGCAATGTCGGCCAACGGCGGCACGCTGAAACGGCGGCGCCCGTTCAGGACCGCCGAAGTCAGCGGAAGCAGCCCCATAACGATCGCGGCAGGCGAGAGAATACGAATCAGCCGGGCGCACGCAACGCGATGCTCCGAATCGAGCCCCGGCCCGAGCCAACCGGCCAAATGCTCCGCCCCAAGCGCCGCGCTTGCCGAAACGACGCAGAGCAGGCCGAACCCGGCCATGCGCCACGCCCGGAACTGCGACCACGCGCGATGCTCCTCGCCCTCTTCCGTCCGGCGAATGAACACGGGCTGAAACGTCGGACTGAACAGCGCGGTCGCGCTGAAAAACACCATCATCGGCAGGCTCAGCGCTATGAAGTAAACGTCCATCGTGAAGGTGGCCCCGAAACGCGCCGCGAAAAACTGTTTCTCGGCGAACCCCGTCACCCGCACCAGCGCCATCAGGCCCGCCAGCGAGAGAATGTGCGCAAGGACCGTCCGCCCGGTGGTGGAGCGCCGCGTTACGTCCATGGAAACCGCCATGCATTCTCTCCCGGCACACATTCGTGCGGCGCCAGCCGAAGCCCGTCGGCACGCGCCGGGGGCTACGCCGCGATCGATCCGAGAAAAGTATGTCGCATATATGGTGTAATGTCAAACGAGTACACAGGAAGCCGGTAGTCTCTTGCGGTCCGGCAAAATTGCGGTGCATTTTGTGGTATTCGCACTGTTGGCAGTTGCCGCGTTGACAGATCCGGCGAAGCCTGTTACAGTCCAGACGGCCAATAAAAACGGCCGCACGAAAGTTTCGTCAGCCCCAAAAAACGCAGTGCTTTCGGCAGACCAGAGGTTAGTGGTCCCGTCGTCCATTCCCGCCGCGTGAAAGCCCACAGCCGCCAGAAACGATCACGTGTCCCCATGCTCGGCCCGCTTTCACCTTCGTGTACTACCGCTACCGCGTCAGCCCTCAGCATCACAATCTTCAGTCATGCCCCCAACCTCGGGTGACTCATTCTTTGTGAGTCTCTCGATCACCGGAGGACAGCATCATCCTTCTCTGGCGATACACCTCTCTCATTCGTCTAATTGCGATCGACAGCGCGCCGGATGCACCCGCACCCTGCGCCAGACTCGACACTCGGTTCTGAAGCCGCTCATAACCGGGGCCGTGTCCGGCCTCGAGCGCTTTCCAGAAACCGGGTGCCGTCCCGGGAGTTGAACATGAAGTCGATGTTTCATTCCGGCGCCCCGCAAGACCACGCCAGTCCCGCTTCCGTCGTGACCCGCAGGCAGTTTCTGCTGTCCACGGCCGCCCTCACCGCCTCTCTCGGTTGCCAGGTGCGATACACCGCGGCCCAAAATCCGATGAACGTCGTGGTGTTTCTGGCCGACAGCTTCCGCGCGGACCACTTGGGCTGCAACGGCCATGCCGTTCGGGCCACGCCGAATGTGGACGCGCTTGCCCGCGACAGCATCGTGTTTGACCGCTGCTATTCGCAGTGCTGCTGGACAAAACCTTCGATTGGGTCGCTGTTCTCGGGCATGCTGCCACAGGTGCACCAAGCCGGACTGAGCGACTGGGACCTGGATAAGATCAACGACGTGCCGGTTCAAATGCTCAGGCCCTGCTTTAGCACCCTCGCCGAACGGCTCCAACTGCTCGGCTACCACACCGCCTACTTCCTCGCGAACTCCCATGTGCAGGAGCGGTTCGGGTTCGCGCGCGGGTTCGATCACTACCGTTTCGAGAACGGCTGGGCGCCCGAAGACCAGATGCGCGAGGCAATCCGATGGCTCAGGAAAGAGGCCCGCGAGCCGTTCTTCCTTTTCATCCACGAGATCGACCCTCACGCACCCTACACGCCATCGCCCGAGCACTATCAACGCCTCTTCGGCCGGAGCCAGGATCAGGCCTGGGCCGCGCTGCCCTCCGCGGATCGAGCCGATCTCGATAGAGCGGCAAACGCGCCCACATGGCACGATGACGAACCCCTCTCTCCTGCCAGCCGGGGATTCGTCAAGACCGGCTTCGATCGACCGAGTTTATCCGCCGCCAGCAAAGCGTATCGCAGGAGCCTCTACGAGGCGGAGATCGTGAAGGTCGACGAAGAGTTCGGCCGCCTTATGACGCGCCTGCAAACCTTGAACCTCGATGACCGGACCGCGGTCGTCTTTACCAGCGATCACGGCGAGTGTTTCGGCGAACATGGATGGTATGGCCATGCCAACAGCCTCCACGAACCGGAAGTACGCGTACCGATGATCCTGCGCCTGCCCGCCGGTATGCGCCGACGAGAGCGCGTGCCTTGGACGGTGAGCCAGTTCGATCTGCATCCCACGCTCGTGAGCCTCGCCGGCGGAGGCGTCGCCGAGGAATTGCGCGCGAGGCCGCTCCTGCTTTCCGACGGTAGCCTCGCGGTGGATGGCCATCGCGAGTGTCTCGCCGCACACGGCCAGCCCGGCCAACACATCTCGGAGTGGGATCTATCGTTGGTGAGGGGACCCTGGAAAGCGCATTTGTCGAATACCGCGAAGGATCTCGCCGTGTATAACCTCTACGACGACCCCGGCGAAGACCGCAACCTCATCGAGACCCGGGAGGCCCGCGACGACGTCCATCGGCTGCTCGATCGCTTCGAGCGCGTGCGCGAACACGAGCTTGTGGTCTCCGCCTCGTACGGCGAACCTGCGTGGGTACCCGGTGGACACAACTACCAGGAAGAACTGTCCGCCTTGGGATACCTGTAGTGCGTCGGATCCCACAACCACCCAGTCCATCTCGCCCATTTGGATCTCGCGCCCCCTGACGCTATAATACCTATGACTAATTTCGCCTTCGGGGCAGGGTGTAATCCCCGACCGGCGGTAAAGAGCCCGCAAAGCTCAAGCCCGCGAGCGCGCAAGCGCAGATCCGGTGCAATTCCGGGGCCGACGGTTAAAGTCCGGATGGAAGAAGGCGTAACGAGATACGTGTGAACTGCGCCCCGAAGGTCACGTGTGTGTGCCTGGCGGGGCGTATTTTTTATGACCGACGAACAGTATATGCAGCGCGCGCTGGACCTGGCCGAACAAGGCCGGGGCCGCACCAGTCCGAACCCCATGGTCGGTTGCGTCGTCGTGCGCGACGGCCGCATTATCGGCGAGGGCTGGCATCAAAAGGCGGGCGAAGCCCACGCCGAAGTGAACGCCGTCGAACAAGCCGGCGACATTACCGGCGCCACGCTCTACGTCACCCTCGAACCCTGCTGCCACCAGGGCCGCACGCCGCCGTGCCTCGACCTCCTTTTAAAGCACAGGCCGGCGCGCGTCGTCGTCGCCATGCACGATCCCAACCCCAAGGTCTCCGGCGAGAGCATCTTTCGCCTGCGCGACGCGGGTATCGCCGTCGACGTGGGCGTGGGGGAGGAGCCCGCCCGCCTCATGAACGAGGCGTTCATCAAGTACATCACCACGCGCACGCCCTTCGTCATCGCCAAGGTCGGCATGACCCTCGACGGCAAGATCGCCACGCGCACCGGCGACTCCCGCTGGGTTACGGGCGAAGCCGCGCGCCGCAGGGTCCACGAACTGCGCAACGAAGTTGACGCCATCCTCGTCGGCAGCCGCACCGTCATGACCGACGACCCGAGCCTGACCACGCGCCTCGACGATGGCGACACCAAGGACCCCATCCGCATCATTCTCGACGCCGACGACTACCTCGATCCGAACGCGCGCGTGTTCCATACGGAAAGTAAGGCCCCTACCTGGGTGGTCTTGCCGGAAGGCCGCGACTTCCAGGGTGCCGATCAGGTCATCCGCATCCGCAAGACGAAGCGTGGCGTCGATATGATTGACCTCATGCACGAACTGGCCAAGCGCGAGGTCATGACCATCCTTATCGAGGGCGGCGGAACCACACACGCTACCGCATTCAAGTCCGGCGTGGTCGATAAGATAATGTTCTTCGTTGCGCCAAAGATCATCGGTGGACGCGACGCCGTCACCGCCGTCGAGGGCGAGGGCGGGGAAAAGATGGACGACGCCATCCTGCTCGATCGCATGACCGCGCGTCCCGTGGGCGAAGACCTCCTCATCGAGGCCTACGTCAAGAAGGAAATCTGAATGTTCACGGGCATTATTGAAGAGGTGGGCGCGGTATCCCGGCGCGCCGGCGACGAGGTCACTATCGTCGCGAAGACCGTTCTGCAAGACGTCAAGCACGGCGACAGCATCGCCGTCGACGGCGTGTGCCTGACCGTTTCGAGCTTCACCGATTCCGGTTTCACGGTCCAGGTGTCGCCCGAGACCTTCGAACGCAGCACGCTGTCGCGCCTGCGCGTCGGCGACGCCGTCAACCTCGAACGCGCCATGGCCATGGGCGATCGCTTCGGCGGCCACATGGTCCAGGGCCACGTCGACGGCGTCGGACGCATTCTCTCGATACACCCGCAGGGCCAGTTCGCCGTATGGCGATTCCAGGCCCCACCCGAAGTCGCACGTTATCTTGTGCCCAAAGGCTCCGTCACCGTCGACGGCATCAGCCTCACCGTGGTCGAACCGGAAAGCGACACCTTCGGAGTCGCCCTCATCCCGGCCACACTCGGCCAGACCACCCTCGGCCGAAAACGCCCCGGCGACCCCGTCAACCTCGAGGCCGACATGATGGGCAAACACATTTACCACTATCTCAAAGGAATGTCCTCCGGCGGGGCACCCTCACGCTGGAGAAGTTGCAACGACACGGAGTCGCATGAGGAATGGTTCCCATAATACCTATAAGACCTATATGACCCTTTCCCAAAGGGCACAA
>JAVEWL010000823.1:0-2794 GCA_034004565.1 FCB group bacterium
ACCATACACACAAGCGACGACCCCACAACCGTCATCGCACAGCGCCTCCTGGCCCTACTCCAGCGCCCCGCCCCCACGTACATCGCGCTCTCCGGAGGCTCCACCCCGCGACCCCTCTACACCCTGCTCGCCACCGAACTGTGCGACCAAATCCCCTGGGACCGCGTCACCCTGTTCCAAGTCGACGAGCGCATGCTCCCCTGGGACCACCCCGACTCCAATTGGAAAATGAGTCACGAGTCCCTCGTCGCCCGCGTCCCCAATCTCACGGCCTACCCCATGGACCCCATGTCAGCCAACCCCGCCGACGACTACGCCGCTCGCCTCCGCAACACCATCCCCCATAACAATGGCGGGGTCCCCGTCTTCGATCTCCTCATCCTCGGCATGGGCGCCGACGGCCATACCGCCTCCCTGTTCCCCAACACCCCCGCCCTCGACGTCCAGGACCGCCTCGTAACCGAATCCGGCGGCCCCCCGCCCCACACGCGCCGCCTGACCCTCACCTTCCCGGTCCTCCGGGCCGCCGCGCGCCGCTGGTTCCTCGTTCAGGGCGCCGATAAGGCAAAAGCCTTCCACCAAGCTCAGCACGCCCAAGTCCCCGCCGGTCAGATCGGCGACGCGGAATGGTTCCTGGACCGATCCGTAATCGATTAATCCCCGTTAGCCTTACCGCAATCCTTGACTTTCATGTTTCTCTTGATGCATTTCCGGGAAGAATATGCTAAAATCTCGTGTTCCCTATAGTATCTCCACGCTTCTTCGGCTCTGGGCACTTCATAATTTTCTTGGGCAGCCTTATCCGTACACACGGATGTGACGGGGGGTTCGAAAATGTCGATTCCTGGCTATTATCGTTATCCAACTATCCACAAAGACACCGTTGTCTTCGTCTGCGAAGACGACCTCTGGGCCGTCTCCACCGAAGGCGGACTGGCGTGGCGGCTTACCGCAAGCCTCGGCGCCGTGAGCGGACCCTGCTACTCGCCCGACGGCAAATGGCTGGCCTTCGCGGGCCGCGACGAGGGGCCCTGGGAAATCTACGTCATGCCCGCCGAAGGCGGCGAGGTGCGGCGCCTGACCTACCAGGGTTCGCAGGCCGCCGTGGCCGGCTGGACGCCCGACGGCGCCTACATCGTCTACGCCAGCAATACCCCCGAACACGGCGGCCGCTCGCGCTGGCTCTGGCGCATCTCTCCCGAAGGCGGCGCCCCCGAACGCCTCGCCTACGGCAAGACCAACCACGTGTCCTTCGGTCCCGAAGGCGGCATCGTCATCGGCCGAAACACGGGCGACCCCGCAACCTGGAAGCGCTACCGCGGCGGCACGGCCGGCCAACTCTGGATCGACCGGATCGGCGACGGCAAATTCGAGCCGCTGGTCCCCTGCGAGGGCAATCTGACCGCGCCCATGTGGATCGGCGACCGCATCTACTTAATCTCCGACCACGAAGGCATCGGAAACCTTTACTCCTGCACGGCGGCCGGCGAGGATCTCTGCCGCCACACGCATCACGAAGAATACTACTGCCGCCAACCGCGCACGGACGGCCGCCGGATCGTATACCACTCGGGCGCCGACCTTTACGTCTACGACATCGAAGAGGAATCCTGCGCGCGAGTTCAGGTGGACCTTCGCAGCCCCCGCACACAACGCCAGCGCCGCTTTGTTGATCCTTCGCGATTCTTCCAGGAATACTCGCTGCACCCGGACGGACAGGCCCTCTCGATCGTCGTTCGCGGCAAGCTCTTCACCATGGCCAACTGGGAAGGCGCGGTCCTTCAGCACGGCGTGCGCGACGGCGTCCGCTACCGCCTCCCGGAATGGCTTAACGACGGTCAGCGCATCGTCGCCGTGGCCGACACCGACGGCGAAGAAGCCCTCGAGATTCATGCGCGCGACGGCATCACTCCGCCCGAACGCCTTTCGTCCCTGGACATCGGCCGCGCGTTGGGCCTGGCCGTGTCGCCCACCGAAGACCGCCTCATTCTCTGGAACCACCGCCACGAGTTGCTTCTCGTCGACCTCGAGGAGCAGTCGTTGCGCCTCATCGACACAAGCCCCTACGAGCGCATTCGAGGCGCCGCATGGTCCCCCGACGGCAATTGGATCGCCTACAGCCTCGCGACCACCGAGCGCACCAGTTCCATTAAAATCGCCCGCGCGAGCACCGGCGAATCGTGGATGATTACCCCCACCGAGTTCGTCGACGTCGCCCCGGCATGGGATCCCGGCGGTTTCTATCTCTATTTCCTGTCCTACCGCGAATTCAACCCGGTCTACGACGACCTCCATTTCGATCTCGGCTTCCCACAGGCCATGCGCCCGCTCCTCGTGACGCTGCGCAAGGGCCTGCTGAACCCCTTCGTCCCCATGCCGCGCACCCTCATGCCCGAGCCCGCGCGCAACAACAACAGCAAGCCCGGAGAAGCCCCCGCTGAGGTACTCAAGCACGACGAAACCGCCCCCGAGGAGGCCGCCGAGACAGCCCCAGCGACGGCCGTGGAACCCGAGCCACCCACCGAGGAAGGCATCGCAATCGACTTCGACGGTATCCAGCAGCGCGTCATCGCCTTTCCCTATCCCGAAGGCCATTACGGCCAGATCGCCGGCATCGATGGACGCGTCTTGCTGACCTCCTACCCCATCGAAGGCAGCCTCGGCAAGCCCAGCGGTGCGCGCGACAACGAACCCCGTGGCTCGCTGCTTTCCTACGACCTGCGCGAGCAGCGCAAGGATACCCTCGGCAACGGCGTCAGCTTCTTCACCCTCTCGCGCGACTGCCGCATCCTGG
>JAVEWL010000824.1:0-2790 GCA_034004565.1 FCB group bacterium
GGGAATTCCCATGCTTATTCGCGTGCCTGTTCCGCCAGTTCCATTGCTTCGTCTTTTGCTTTCGTGTCTTCTGGCATGGCAATCCACCTTCACTGTTGAAAAATCGACTCGAACTGCAACCGAGAATCCCCTACCTAATGGCCGGTAGGCACATGCTCGTTTGTATAACGACCGGTAGGTATTATACCAATCCCTGCGCGCAGGTCAAGCTTTTCATCGGCCAATTTTTCGCACCCTGCTCGCACCACCCCGCCGGACCCGGACCGGACACGGCCGCGCGCGCGCTGCGCCCGAGGCCCGCCCGGCACGCAAACCACGGCCCGGAAACGAATCCGCACGCTGGCGATCCGTGCGGCGGCACGCTATAATCCCGCCGTTTGCCAACCCGCAGTTCACCCCACACAGGAACACGGAACATGAACGACCTCGCCGAACGCATGAACCGGATCGACGCCAGCGGCATCCGCAAGGTGTTCGCGCTCGCCGCGCAGATGACGAATCCCGTCAACCTGAGCATCGGCCAGCCGGACTACGACGTGGACGAGGCGGTGAAGAACGTGGCGATCGACAGTATCCGCGCGGGCTTCAATTCGTACACGCAGACCTGGGGCACGGACGAGTTGCGCGAGGCCGTGGCGCAGTACTATGCGGACAAGTTCGGCGCGCCGCTCCGGAACGTCATGATCACCTCCGGCGTCTCCGGCGGGCTCTTCCTCGCGCTCATGGCGACCATCGACCCCGGCGACGAGGTGATTTTCGCCGACCCCTACTTCGTGATGTACAAGCACTTGGTGTCCCTGCTTGGCGGCGTGCCCCGGCCCGTGGACACCTACCCGGACTTCAAGCTACGCGCGGACGCGGTGGAGGCCGCCGTCACCCCGCGCACGAAGCTGCTCATCGTCAACTCGCCGTCCAACCCGACCGGCGTGAGCATGAGCCGGGAAGACCTGGAGGCGCTGGCGGCGGTCGCGCGCAAGCACAACCTGCTCGTCATCTCCGACGAAATCTACGAGTCGCTCTCCTATGACGAGGCGCCGGCCACGTTCGCCGGCCTCTATGACCGCGCCATCATCCTCAACGGGCTGAGCAAGAACGCCGGCATGACCGGCTGGCGCATCGGCTTCGCGGCCGGCCCGGAAGAGGTGGTCCAGGCCATGAACACGCTGCAACAGTACACCTTCGTGTGCGCGCCGTCCTTCGCGCAGAAGGCCGCCGTGGCCGCGCTGCGCGCCGACATGACCCCGAAAGTCGAGGCGTACCGCCGCAAGCGCGACATGGTCTATAACGGGCTGAAAGAGTTTACGCAGGTTACCCGGCCGGACGGCGCGTTCTACATCTTCCCCGAAGCCCCCGGCGGCGATGGCGACGCGTTCGTGCGCAAGGCCATCGAGAACAATCTACTGGTCATCCCCGGCAGCGTGTTCAGCGACCTGAACTCCAACTTCCGCATTTCGTTCGCC
Organism: FCB group bacterium; assembly: GCA_034004565.1. GTDB lineage: Bacteria > Hydrogenedentota > Hydrogenedentia > Hydrogenedentales > SLHB01 > JAVEWL01. Next base: position 1,461 of record JAVEWL010000824.1, read on the forward strand.
GCGGCCGACGACACCATCCGCAAGGGCCTGGAAATCCTGAAGCGGCTGGCATAAGGGAGGCGGGAACGGACGTTCCGCGTGGTCACTCGTAGTGAGTCCACATTCGTAGAACCTTGACCGTGCGACTGTCTTCGCAGATTTGATACACCAGCCGATGCTGATTATTAATCCGCCGGGAATACGCGCCAGCGAGGTCCCCGGCCAGCTTCTCAAATGGAGGTGGGGACGCATAAGGATTATCGGCGAGCACGCTCAATAGCGTCTCCGCACTTGTCCTCTAGCCGGCAGAGGCTAATCTGCGTGCGTCCTTTTGAGCCTGCCGAGTAAACACTACACGCCAAGTCACCAGCCCGAATCCTCGGAACAGTCATCAAGGGGCGTTGCCAATCCCTCACGGATGGACTCCCGCATTCCAGGAACTGAAACCAGATACAGCGTCTCCTGAATTGCGCGCCAGTCTTCCTCCGCAATAAGAATTGCCGTACCGGAACCGGCCGTGATCTGCACCGGCTCATGCGATTGAGACACATGGCCTATCCAATTCGCCAAATTCTCGCCCGCGGCGTCACTGGAAACGGTAGTCATCACGGTAACCTCTTGCGCGTCAAGCACATTGATCGAACGGCCTCGCTTATTAAGCATAACCGAGAACCGGTAGGACCGCAAGTTACAGAATTACCTCAACTTAAATCGATCTGAAATCGATTCATTGCCTCATGAGGGAAATCGATCCGGCGTGGTCTTCGGAACACGCCACTCCCCCGACCGCAAGGTCTCCAACAACTCCCCTCCTCGTTTCGCAGTTGCACTGCATAACGCACATTTCCTTGCGGCTTCGCTTCACTCTTTCTTTGCGAACGCCAGGAGGACAGAGGCAGCAAAGCTGCCAAGACAACACCATCCCGCCAGAACGGGTACCCGCCGTGCCTGTTTTCTGGATTCCCGCTCGGGGGCGGGAAAGACGGGGGATGTGGCGCGGTCTCCCCGGCACGCCACGAGTCCAACCGGCATATCTCTCCCGGGCCGTTACGCATGCCGCAACTTAGCTTCGCCGCTCCCCTTCTGGTATCGTCTCTGGCCAGAGAGCTTCGCGTGTGCCGGAAACGTGCGCACGCATGGAACGAAGAGGATTTGCCATGAGAACCGCAATAGCGCTTGCAATCGTGCTTGCCACCGGACTGCCGGCGCTCACGCAGGAATTGAATGTCCTATCGGAAGACACGCAACCCCGGCGGATGATGGCCGCGTATCTCGGGGCGATCACCACGGCGCAACTGGCCGCGCGCGCGGAGCGTTTCGAGGCACTGGCGGACCCGGCGGACATCGCCGC
>JAVEWL010000825.1:0-2788 GCA_034004565.1 FCB group bacterium
GGTATCTCTTTCTCATGCCCCAGTTTACGACGTTCAGATGATCGTGAACAGGCTCTGGGAAGCGCGTGAAGGGTTGCAGCCATGGCGGCGGGTGTCAATGCCCTTTATGCGTATGCACAAAAAATCTTGACGGCGGCAATTTGCGTGCATACAATAAATCGCATGGACATCACCTACGACCCCGCAAAGGACGCCGCCAACATCGAGAAACACGGCGTGTCGCTCGCGCTGGCGGCCGAACTGGAATGGGATTCGGCGGTGGTGTGGGACGACGCTCGCCACGACTACGGCGAGCCGCGCCGGTGCGCGCTGGCGCTGTTGGGCGAACGGCTGTTCTTCGCGGCCTTCGTCGATCGCGCCGACGGGCGCCGCATCATCAGCCTGCGCAAGGCGAACGACCGGGAGAAAAGGCTCTATGTCTCGCTATCTGACGACTAAATCGGGCAGGAAGATCCTGCTCAACACGCCGGAAGAGGATGCGGCGATCACGGCTGCCGCGATGTCCGACCCGGATGCGAAGCCCTTCACCGATGCCGAGTGGGCTGCGGCGAAGCCGACGCTGCGGCGCGGCCGGCCGCCGGCGGCAGTGACCAAGGAGCGGATTACGATCCGGCTGTCGGCCGATGTCGTGGAGCGTTTCCGGGCCACCGGCGACGGCTGGCAGACGCGTGTCGACGCCGCGTTGAAGGACTGGCTGAAGACGCACAAGCCGGCGTAGCCGGCTACTCAGAATCCCGCAGCCGGCTGCGGTGCTGGGCGGCGCGCTTGGCCTCGATGCGTTCGATCTCGCGGGCGACGAGGGGAAACAAAAGGACACCCACTTTGTTTTGACATTGGCATCTTGTGCGTCATAGTCTTAAGCCATGACCCGCCCGCGCTCCACCCTTGTCTCTCTTGCCGACACGCCGTGGTATCACATCGTCAATCGCTGCGTGCGCCGCGCCTTTCTGTGTGGCGACGACTGGCTGACCGGCCAGAATTTCGACCACCGCCGCGCCTGGATCGTGGAGCGGGTGAAGCAGCTGGCCAGTGTGTTTGCCATCGACGTCGCCGCCTACGCGGTGATGAGCAACCACTATCACCTGGTGCTGCGCGTGGATGCGGAACGTGCCCGGAGCTGGAGCCGCGACGAGGTATTGCGTCGCTGGACGCAATTGTTTGATGGGCCGGTGCTGGTGCAGCGTCTGCAATCGGCCAAGGCGGGTGGTGAAGATGCAGGCCTTGATGCGGCGACCCTCGCCCGCATTGATGAATGGGCGGAAACGTACCGCGCCCGGCTGATGGACATTTCCTGGTTCATGCGTGTGCTGAACGAAACGATCGCCCGCCAGACCAATGCCGAAGACAAAGTGACGGGGCGCTTCTGGGAAGGGCGCTTCAAGAGCCAGGCGCTGCTGGATGACCAAGCCATCCTCACGGCCATGACCTATGTCGATCTCAACCCCATCCGGGCGGCGATGGCGGAAACGCCGGAGGAATCGGAGCACACCTCGGCGGCCGAGCGGATCGGCGAGATGCGCCCAGGGCGCGGGCGGAAGAAGGCGGTTCGCCCATCAAAAGGCGTCCAGTCCGCCGCGCCTTCTTCCGTCGGACGCGAGGGGAAACGCGTCCAGCCGCTCCTGCCGCTGCGAATTGAGGCCCATTTGGCGCAGCTGCCGCAGCAGCCTTTGATGCCCTTCGATGCTACCGGCAAATTAGGCGCCGCCATCCCGTTCAGTCTGGAGGACTATCTGGAACTGGTGGAGGCTACCGGCCGCTGCCAGCATCCTGACAAGCGCGGCAAGATGCCGGCGTGTGCGCCACGATTGTTGCAACGGCTGCAGCTCGAACCCGAACAGTTTGTCGAATGCTCCGCCAAATTGCTGCTACGTTTTGGCAGTGCGGTGGGGGCACCGGAAAACCTCACCGCCCATTGCGCGGCACGGCAGGTGAAATATCTGCGAGGGATGGGGGCTGCACGCCGGATGGAGGAGAAGCGGACGGCGTGAGTGCCGCCCCGCCGGCGACGGCTTTCTGCCAGCGGCCCAGCAGATGGCCGCTGGCGAAGAGCAGCGTTGTCAAAATCCAGAATTCCAAGATCACCCACCTGAGCAAAGAAGCGCGGGAGGATACGCAGGTCGCACGGTGATGAACAGGCTGAGTTTGGCGATTCAACTAGAAGTGGTTACACTGGCGACACCATGAGAATCGTAATAGACACATCTGTCTTGGTCGCAGCGGCTCGTTCCCGACAAGGTGCCAGCTTCGCCTTGGTGAGTAGCCTACCTGACCCGCAGTACGAGTTTGCACTGTCGGTGGCGCTTTATACGGAATGGCAGGCGGTGCTGACTCGACCGGAGCATCTCCCACCGGGTCTAAGAGCCTGTTCACGATCATCTGAACGTCGTAAACTGGGGCATGAGAAAGAGATACCCCAGCGACATCAGCAAGGAAGCGTTCGAAGAAATCAGGCCGTTGCTGGAAAGCGTACGCAAGCAAACGAAGCCGCGCACCGTTGATTTATATGAAGTATTCTGCGGCGTGTTGTATCTGCTCAAGAGCGGCTGTCAGTGGCGGATGTTGCCCAGCGAATACCCCAAGTGGCGAACGGTACATGCGTATTTCGCGAAATGGAGCGAGCCTGGCCCGGACGGTTTCAGCGTTCTGGAACGGGCTTTAAAAAAATGTGGTTGGCGCGGTCCGTACCAGACAGGGGCGCAAATCCTCGACGAGCTTCTTGATCGTCGACGCACAGAGCGTCAAGAATACCGATAGCGCCCGGGAGAAGGGCTACGACGCAGGCAAGAAA
>JAVEWL010000826.1:0-2781 GCA_034004565.1 FCB group bacterium
CCCCACGCCCCCTCGGGCGAGCAAGCAGAATGATCCCCCCCTGAAGCCGCCCCGCTTCGATTTGCCGAACCTCACCGCGTCTCCCCTTGTCATATCAGGTACGCCATGCTTGACTGGAAGATGGCGAGGCCTTCCGACAATGGAATACTACTTGCATCATCTATGATTCAATGAATGGCACGCTCGTCCATCTGAGCCCCAGAAGGCTGCTGAATCGACTCCGGATCGATTTCTCGGAGTCCTTCAAACGGCGCTTCTCTCTCCACCTGACGATCGAGGGCTGGCTCCTTGTAGCCACGATGCTGCTGATTGGGCTGGCTGCCCTCAACACCGCGGCCCCCCTCCTTTACCTGATGTTCTCGATGATGTGCTCCTTCTTCATCCTTTCTGCCCTGCTGGCCAGCAACACGATCCGCGGCATCAGCATCCGCCGCAGGATCCCCCGCGTGTGGCAGGCGCGCATGCCCCTCCTCGTCGAGTTGCGTCTGCGCAACAACACGCGCCTCACTTCCAGCTACAGTTTGCGCGGCCACGACAAAATGGCAGACGGCGAAACACTCGGCGCTGCATTCTTTGACTACATTCCCCCACGCCGCTCCGAGACCGCCCAGGAATACGAGTGCTACTTCCGCAAACGCGGAGTTTACAGGCTGAAACAAATTGAAGTCGCGACAAGATTCCCCTTCGGCCTCATCGAACGCGTCCTCAAGTTCGACCAGCCGGCCGAGCTTCTCGTCCTCCCCCAGACGATCTCCGTCAGCGCCCACATGGAGGAAGCACGCGTCGACCTCGGCGACTATCAGAGCCATCAGAAAGGGCTGGGGTCGGGGCTTTACGGCTTGCGCGGTTATACCCCCGAATTCCCCGCGCGGGACATCCACTGGAAAATATCTGCCCGGCGCGGAAACCTGGTCGTCCGCGAATACGAATCCGAGGAACGCCGCCGTGCCATCGTGATCCTGGACAACCGGATCCAACGCACGCAGCAGCGCGAAATGGCCGACGCCTTCGAACGCGCCATCGTCCTGACGGCCTCCGTGGTCGAATGGCTTTGCCAGACCGATCACGAGGTGGAACTCCGGACGGCCAGCGGCATTGTCGGCTTCGGCACCGGGGGCGGCCACGTGGCGCGATGCCGGCGCGCCCTCGCACGGCTCGAAATGGTCGACCCCGCCGATGGCGATTCGCACCTGCTCACAGGCGGCGACGACGGGGTCATCAATTTCCCCGTCCTGATGGCCGGACACGGCACCCGCGGCCCCGGCATGTTCCCCGTTTCCATCGACGAGTTCAGCGAAGACCTGAGGAAGGCTCTCGGGGGCGACGATACAGCCGGCGGCCTTTCGGTCCTGGTTCCGGCGGGCGAGGCGGCCGCGAGGATATGACCTTCCAGAAGTCATACACCTTCTTCAAGTACGCGACGGCCTTCTGGGCCTTCGCCATGATGTCGTTCTTCGTCCAACTCCACGCCGTCGCCGTGCTGGGGTTCTTTCTGGCACTCGTGCTTTGCCTTTATCGGGGCCGGCTGCGTCTGCGCATCCCCGGCGCCGTGTGGCTGATGCTCAGCCTCCTCGGCCTCGGTCTCGCACTTTACGGCTGGTTCGTTGTCCACGAGAAACTTTACTCCGTCGTCTACCTGTTCCTTTACCTCGAGATCAACAAGCTGTGGACCGGCACGCGAACACGTGACACCCTGCAGGTCTACGGCCTGACGTTCTTCCAGATGCTGGCGGCGTCGGTTTCCACGGCCTCCGTTCTCTTTGCGCCGGCGATGATCATTTACCTGTTCCTGATGCTGGGGGGCATGATCACGATCACGATGAAGCGCGACGCGGAGCTGGCGCTGGGTGCGGCGCCGCCCAGAAGGCGTTTCTTCGGCGGCCGGCCGCGCACCAGCAATTCCGTTCGCGTCCGCGAGCACGACACCCGCCGCCTCGCGCGGATCTACGAGCAACGCCTGCTGACACCCCGATTCTGTCGCTGGCTGGGCGTTGCCCTGGTTTTCGTCCTCATCGTGGGCAGCGGCCTTTTCATCATCATCCCCCGCATCCAGGCCCAGAAGTTCATCGAGGGCGTCGGCTCGACCCGCGCCACCCAGGCCGTCTCCGGATTCTCCGACACCATCGACTTCATGGGCGTCGAAGACATCCAGACCGACCCGACCATCATCATGCGCGCCAAACTCATCAGCGGCTACGACATGGTGGACGGATACCCCGAGCGGGAACTGCTCCGGCTGCGCGGAACGGCGCTCGATTACTATGACGGCCGCCGATGGCAGAAAAGCGAGTCCAAGTCCGGCCGATTCCAGACCCGCATGCGCCGCCGGAATATCTATCTACCCCGCCTCGAGGCCGACCGAATCGGCAACGGCGAGTACGAAACCCAGATCACTCTCGAGCCGAATCGTCGCGGATACCTTTTCGGGCCCGACCGCCCTGTTGCATACGACCTCGAGACTCCCCTCGATTCCCTCGTCGACCCCGAAGCCCAGTCCGTCCGCCTGCTTCTCCGCAACTGGACGGTGCCCATCCGCTATCGCGTCACCAGCGTCGACGTGCCCGAATCGTCCTGGGAGATCCCCAAGCCCAATGGCGAGGTGAAGGTCGACATGAATCGCGAAGCACTACGCTTCGCCACCAACGTGATCTCCCTTCTGCTTCCACCAAGAAGGACCGAGTTCGAGAACATTTACCTTCAGCTTCCCGATCACCCCGACACACAAACCGTCAGGGCGCTGGCCGATGCCTGGACCACCGGGCTCACCGACAAGGCCCAGAT
>JAVEWL010000827.1:0-2776 GCA_034004565.1 FCB group bacterium
CCCAAGTCATGAAGCCGACTTGGGGGTGCCACAAAGCCAGTGCCTCAGTAAGCGCTCAGCAGTTTCGCCAAGGGGCCGACAATATCCAACCCTGTGGCACGTTCAAAGGCGGCGAACATGGGGGAGGGGTTGCATTCCAGCACCACGAAGTCTTTGGCATTGCGGATCAGGTCGACTCCTGTGAAGCTCATGCCACAGGCCTTCGCAGCCGCAAGACACGCGCGGCGTTCGGCGGGTGTGAGTCGCGTCGGTATGACGGCGGTCGTGTCGCGCCGGTAGTCCAGCTCCGGCGAATGGATTTCAGCCGCTGCCACCACGCTCCGTCCCACGACGTAGGCCCGCACCGACACCCCCTCCACGAATTCCTGGAAAAGGACCGGCGCTACTTTCAATGCGTCAAGACGGTCGGGGGACAAGTCTTTGGCGCTCAGTCGGCGCACGGTGGCGCCGCCCGCCAGCGGTTTGTATACGACCTCGCCCACGTCTCGTGTAAATCGTCGGACCTCAGCCGCGTCGTTGGTGGCGATCCACCGGGGCACCGGAAGCCCCGCCGCCCGGAGCAATCGCAGTTGGAATGGCTTGCGTGCGTGCTGCGCATTGGCCTCGATGCTATTGACCAACCGCGCGCCACGCGATTCGAGTTCGAGCAGGAGTGACTCGAGCAGGGCGCGCTTTTCGTCGCACTGCGCGATGAGGCCGCGAGGACGGGTTTCAAGATCCTCTTCGAAGCCCGGCGTGAGCGGGTGAGTGCCGAGGCCTCGGACGTAGACCGCGCGAATGTCCGGGAGCACCTTGCGCCCGAGTCGAATTGACCTGCCATCAATAGAAAGAAGTCCGCGCTCGGGATACGCCCCGGCGTCGAAGGGGATGGTGTCGACGCCCAGGTCGAGAAGCGAAGCGCGGACTCGTCTACCTTGCGGATCTGATGCTCCTGCGAGCAGCAGCACGCTCATGCGCCGCTACTTGCCCTTGCAGCATTCTTCGCCGATGGCCAGCGTCGTGGCGATGCCCTTGGGCTCCGCCGACGCCAGCTGCGGCCTCTCAAGTTCCTCGATAAACAGGCGCTTCTTCGTGATTTCCTTGTTCTTCTTCAAAACGTCTCTCCCAATGCTGTTTCAGGCCGCTGTTGGCCCCCCCGATCAAGAATACTGCCGTGCGGCGGCGGCATTACACGCATTATCCACCTACGGCACCAGAAACAACCGACCCTCGCCCGAGTCCAGCGACAACTGCAAGCCCGGCATGTCCGGACTCTCGTCATACAGCGCAATCTCGCGGCCCGTTTTCGGATCGATCTCGACCACCTTCTCGTGCGGCGCGTCAAACTCGACCGTAGGCCAGCTCGAGTAGGTCACGGAATAGTTGTTCAGCATCACGGCGCGCCGGCCGTCGGCATGCTTAAACGTACCCACGAGCAGATCCAGCGGCGGATCAACCTCCGCCTTTACGAGGGACTTGATGGGCGACCCCGCGACTGCCGCCGCGACATCCGCCGAAGGCGCCACCCGCCGCACACCCGTGCTCGTCAATTGCATGAGGGTGGGGCCGTAGCTCTTCAGCGCGCCGTTCAGGCGCTTCGCCTGCTCGTAATGCCGCGTGCGGGTTCCGTCGGTGCGCAGTATGGCGCCCCCCTTGGGAAACTCACCGCCCTGCGGCGTCCAATAGCAGAAGTAAAGCACGCCCTTCGCGCCATACGCCACCGAGGTGAATGCCTGCCAGCGCAACTGGGCTTCAGTCGGGTCTGTGTGCGGACCGTACGGCATCACGTTGAAGAAATTCCAGAACGGGATCCCTTTGCGCATCGATTCCTGACGGAACAACTCGAGGTTCCCGCAATACCCGTCCCGGCCGTCCGCGCTTGGGGTGAAGATGGGGTAGTAGTCCATCGAAAGCACGTCCACGTCCACCTCATCGAGAAAGCGCTGCACGTGCTCTGCATAGGTATCGGTTCCCAGGGCCTTCGCGCTCGCATAGTCTGGAAATAGGTTGATATAGGCAAGCTTACCGGGATGCGCTGCGCGCAGTTCATCCACCCGCTGCCGCAGCACGGGAAAGTCCGCCGCGCTCGGTTCGTCGCGCACGAGGTAGCCCCAGCATGCCGAACCCTCGGGCAATTCTTCGGCGGGCATGCCCACGGCCCAGATCAGCGCCTTCAGATCGTGCTTCTTGCACAGGGCCAGTTGCCGCTTTGTGGTCTTCGCATCCTTTGCCCCAAAGCCGCCGAGCACCACCGTGAAGTTCGCGTCCGCGATTTCCTCGTAGCGCTCCGCCATCTTTTCGTCCGCCGGCGGGTCAACCCAGAACCCGATCGCGAAGCGATCCTGCACAAAGCGCTCCGGCGCATCCGCGCCCTGCAACATGGCCAGCGCCACAAAGATTGTTCCCATCATGCTCGTCAATTTTCCCGTGTTCCTAAAACTCTGCCAGCCGCTAGAGGATGAGTTTTCCGGGTGCCACCTTCAAGCGGAACGGAGTGGAGCTTGTGGGTGGGGGCTTGCCTCTCGCTCGACGGTTTTCGCTAACCCGCACCCACAAGCCCCACTCCGTTCCGCTTGAAGGTGGCACCCGGAGAACTTCTCACGTTACCTGGGAGGCGCTTCCTTTACAAACTCGATCTTTCCGTCGGGTCGGAGCACATTATGCCCTTCCGAGTAGTGTCCGTCAGGTTGGAGCGCACTATGCCTTCCTGAGAAGTAAGGGTTGTTTCCGTCGCGGCAGATCCATTCCTTACTTGAGGCATTGTACTCGTAGCTCGCCCATTCGTCGATGTCTTCCG
>JAVEWL010000828.1:0-2776 GCA_034004565.1 FCB group bacterium
AACAATTGAATCGTTTGGAGAAGGACTTTCTCAAGAATGGCGGCCTGCGCGAGCGGATGACCCGTGAAAGAAGGAAGTTCCGGGGCGATGAGCGCTTAACGGAATTGGATCTGGTGACGTTACGCTGGTTTCAATCAATGGGGATGATTTTGAATGGGTGTTGAAGTAACGGCGACGTGCGAGTGTGGCCTTAACACGACCGTCAAAGTTGGCAGCGGCCTGCTCGACGTGGCGACGACGTGTTTGTTTCCCTGCCTGTGCGAGCAGTGTCAGGATGTGGTCGAGGTGAATCTGCTGGCCGCCGTGATGGAGTGTCCGCAGTGCGACAGTCCCAACGTCGTTCCGTACGACGACCCGAGCCTTTCGGAAGGCACGGGGGCGACCACGGAGGCGAGTTGGCGGATCAGCGAGGAGTTGGGGCGCGACCTGGTGCTGACGGATACGAAATACCGGTGTCCGCAGTGCAACGAGATGACGCTGCGCTTTATCGACAGCGGTGTGTGCTGGGACTAACCCTTCAGATGAAGGGGAGGACAAGAATGCAAAAGCTGAGTAAAACGGCAGTATGCGCGGCAATCCTCATAAGCGGGTGGGCCTGTTGGGCGGAGGTGCGGGGGGAGATTGTGCTTTCGCGGGCGAGCAACGCGTGGATGTCGCAGCAGATCGAGGAGCCGTGCATTCTGCCGAATCCGAAGGTGCCGGGGCGGCTCATCATGTTCTACGGAGCGGTGCCGGCGTCGAACCGGGCCACGGCGGCGATTGGGAAGGCCTGGGCGGATGTGAAGGACCCGTTCACGTGGCACCAGGACAAGGACAACCCCGTCTTTGTGCCGAACGGCAAGGGCTGGGATGCCGCGAGTTTCCGGCTGGACACGGTGCTGTATATCCCCGAGGAGGACGCGTACTACATCTACTACTCCGGCGCGACGGGTTCAGTCCAGGACCGCATCGGGCTGGCCATTTGCCCGGCGGGCGCGGACGGGTATTCGGACGTGACGGCGGCGAACATCAAGCGCTACGGCGATGCGCCGGTGCTGGCGCCCGAGCCGGCGGCGCCGTACTTCGAGGAGATGGCCTCGCAAGGGGCCGTGATGCGCGAGTGGAACGAGGCTGAGAAGCGCTGGGATTGGCGCATGTACTACTCGTACCGCGGCAAGGACGGCGTATTGCCGGGGATTCGGCTTGCGACCTCGCAGGACGGGAAGACGTGGACGCGGCATTTTAATGCCGACGATCCGAGGGGTATGGGGCAGATCTTCGAGTCGACGCCGAATGCGTATTACGAGTGGCACCAGGTGTTCAAAGTGGGCGAGACCTACGTGCTTTCCATCGAGGTGGGTGTGGAGCATGGGGCGCGCTGGCGCACCGGTCTGGCGGTGAGCGTGGACCCGGTGAAGGGCTGGAAGCAACTCGATCTCGATACGGTGCTGCAGACGAAGTGGGGGAAGGTCTACGACGATGCGACCCTATACCACGTTGCGACTCCCGCGTTTTACCCGATCGATGGCAAGTGGTATCTGTTCACGCAAGCGTGCGGGGGCGCGCCGGACAAGCATTACATTGACGGCGCATGGGAGATGTGGGCGTTCACGTGCGAGCGCGTGATTCCGACGTTGCCGGGGTTGGCGGAACTGCATATTCCGGGCTAATTCAGAGTAACTTCGTGAGATGGCCCAGGGATTCTACTGCGGAACAAGAGTAGTTTGGTTGGCGCAAATAAGAACTATACAAAAATGGGTGGTTGGTGAGGGGACAGTTGCCACTTTTGATCGCGGGGGCTGGTTGACTGTTTCGGCAGGTGCGAGGTTGGGGGCTCCGTGGTGAAGGCTTGAACTCATCAAAAGTGGAACAGTCCCGGCAAACGGATGGGACTGTTCCACTTTTCGCGGGGAGAAATGAGCGGCGGGTTCGGGTGAGGCCTTGAGTAGGTGGTGGGCCGTCGGGCGGGTGACGATCGAAAAGTGGCAACTGTCCCCCTCGCTAGACTTTGGGTCTTCCAGCGGGCTTTGGACGGAGAACTCGACCCAGTGTCTTTTCGGTGTCTTTGACGAATTGCGCATTGCCCAAAGGGCGGCCCAGCTTTGTTTTGTCGCGAATTCGTTGGGCTTCGGCTTGCGGTAGGTCTTGCGCGAGGATGTTCTTCCAGGTTGATGGCGGCATTGCCGCGCGCCACTTTGGAAGGTTGAGGATGCGGCTGTTGCCTTGGTGCGCGGTATGGGCTCGCGCGCTGGACCATTGGTAGTCGGTGGCGCGGGCGGCGATACCGGCGCGCGTGGGATTAAGTTCGACGTAGCGTAGGGCTTTCCAGAAATATTCTTCGTCCATCGGGCAGGAGAAAAAGCGGTCTTGCCAGAGATGTCCGCTGCGTTGGTGGAGGGTGTTGAAGAATAGGGCGTACTTGTGGTGGGCGTTCTGGATGGCGCGGGAGAGGCCGGGGGCTGTTTGGGGAGTGGCGATTAGGTGGATGTGGTTGGTCATGAGGCAGTATGCGTGGACTTCCACTTGGTTTTCCGCAGTGGACTTCTGAAGGTACTGAAGGTAGGTCAAGCGGTCCTGGTCTGAAGAGAAGATGAGTTGTTGGGCGTTGCCTCTGTGGGTTATGTGGTGAGGGACTCCGGGGAGTATGACTCTGGCTTGTCTTGGCATGGAGTTATAGTACAGGAGGCGAGGGTTGTTGGCAAGGGGGAGTGCTGTGAGGGGGACAGTTGCCACTTTTGATCGCGGGGGCTGGTTGACTGTTTCGGCAGGTGCGAGGTTGGGGGCTCCGTGGTGAAGG
>JAVEWL010000829.1:0-2774 GCA_034004565.1 FCB group bacterium
CGAGCGGAGTCGATCGCGGCGCAACTGGCGATAACCCAGCAGCGCAACGCCGCGGCGCGCTTCTGCCACCGCCGCCGAAAAATCGCGAGACTGCACGCCATCGGAATCAAGCTCAAGGACCTGCGCCCATGTCATTGGCCCGAGTCATAGCGTTGTAATATTAACTGAAGCTCGTGGGCTATTGGGGACCGGTCGTGGAGGGTCGCTTATCTTCCTCGAGACATGCCGCGACCGCCAACGAACGCCAATGGAGACAACAAGGCTGGAGCGCTTCAATGTCGCCCATGAGGTCGGGCATCAGTTCAAGTTGGAGCACTCGCATGGAGTTCCCGATCCGCCAGGATCCGGAACCTACTTGATGACTACGTCGGGGCAATCGCCTTTCTCAGACAACCTCTGGCATTCACCTACGAGCCTAAAGCTGATTCGGCAATCAAGTCACCCGCAACCCTAGAGCGAAGATGGAGCGTCTTGAAATGAGATACTTGACCCTTCTTGTCGTGATCTTATGGTCCACAACTAGGCCACTGCAACTAGCCGAGGGTGCAATGGATGTGCCGCTGGCGGAATCCGATTGCGCGACCTTGAATGTAAAAATTACACCAAATTCTCTCAGGTCAGTCCAGGGAGAGAATCCAGTCCTTGCGCTACAGGTTCAGAATACCGGTGGCGCCTCCGTCGAGATAGGCGGTGAGGATCTGGTCCGGAGCATCATTGCCATTGAGTTTTCTGGCGTGACTTCCGGGACCATGATGAGGAACGACGGCTCGGCTCTCCCGCCGTCGTCATGGCGCACATTGCCTCCGGGCGCCGTCGCAGAGCGACGGTTCTTTCTCGACCCTACTGCGAAGCCGATCTTGGATAAGGCCGAAGGTGGAGAGTACCGTCTCGTCTTCAGCTTGCGCCTCTGGATAAGGACTGGTGGGGACGCGCGCCCATGCGAGTTTTCGGCACCTGCGATCGTATGGCAACTGGCAGCTTTCACCGAAGAGGATGGGCGGTTTTATGCAGATATCGCCGATCCGCTACGTGAGAAGCGGCTCGACATGATACGCCGGCCGGAGGTCGAGTCGGGCCGTCGGTACCTGGCGGCACTTGAAGAAGCAATGAGGCGAGGGGTACGAGCGGAGTGGCTTTCTCAATTGCAGGCCGAATACGTCGCGGTCGTCGCACGACTCGCGGGGCAAAATGCTCCGTTCGATGACGCGACCTTCGACTACCTTGGTGAAGTTGAGCAAGCTACGTTGCGTCTGGGATCACCTTATTGCGATCCTCTCCTCAGTAGGACGTATGTCGAATTCTTTGGCAAGTACAAACGTTGGGAGCTACTCGAGCTCGTGCCCGGCAAGCTCGAGGCCGAACTCATGTATAGGCCGGATCTGGACCCGGTGGCTGTCTATCTGGGCGGCTGGGGAGTCATGCTGGATGATCCTTCGCTGAGTATCCCGCAGGAATTGCAGCAGAAGGTCGAGCAACCGCTGTTGGCTTGTTTATCAAAGGGCCTGAAGGGTAACAATAGTCAGGTCGTTCAAAGCGCGCGGCAATTACTGCGCCGACTCGAAGGCAAGCAGAAATGGAGTCTTCTGCATGATGCAGCATCTTGCATTTTGCGGAATGACCCGAAAAGCGCAGAGGCCAAGGCGGCATTGAGGCTTGCCATCACTCAAATGGAGGGGCAATAAGACCTGTCACTGAAGCAGGGCGGAAGGGTTCAAATTCATAGGCGAAGCCGTACATTCGGGGTTGAGGGGCTCGCCTTCGGGCGCCGTGGTCAGGCCGGCGACGCCACGGAGTTGAACTTCCCCAAGGCGATTGCCATCGACCAGGAGGCGGACATCCTCTACTTCGCCAATGACCCGCTGAACTTCCGGGCGGACATCCGCGTCTTCGAGAACAGCTCGGATGCCAATTTCGACGGCGACGTGGCCCCGACGCGCAAGTTCCACACCGCCGCGGGCAACGCCTTCCGCCCGCTGCAACTGCTCGTCCATGACGGCGACCTGTGGGTCGTCGATGACCGCGACGGCGACACGAAGAGGAGCATCCTGGTCTTCCCGCCGCAGTAGACAACCCTGCGGCTCCCCCGGGCGACGCTCCGGGAGCAGCAAACACTCGCGGGCCGGCGGCGCCTCCCAGCGCCGCCGGCCCCGCGTCGTTTGCCTATTGGGAAAATGCCTACTTAAGCGTTCCCTGCACGTTGAAGATGCCCCAGGTGCAAGCGCATCCCATCGAGTACTCGGCGCGGAACTGTCCCTGCCAGCCGGTCGCGTTGAACGTTCCGGTGAGGCGATAGGTCTGCACGCAGCCGCCCTCGCCCATGCTGCCCGACACCGCGAAACTGCCGCCGGAGGCGATGTTCCCCGGCCCGGTCATCAGCACGGGCGCTCCGAGCACGGTGAGCGTCTGCCCGTCGTCGACGAACTCCAGCAGGGCGATGGCGAAGGCGATGCCGGCCGGGCAGTTGTAGGTGATGCCCGGATTGACGCCGTACAGCCGCGAGGCCAGGCACTCGCCGTCCAGGCAGACGGACCGCGGCGTGTTGGGATTGCCATCATCGCAGACGGTCTGGTCGGGCAAGGCCACGCCGACGCACTCGCCGTCCCGGCAGAGGTCAGCGATGGTGCAGACGCTGTTGTCGTGGCAGCCGGTGTCGTCGGGCTTGGGCACGGCCTCGCAGCTCGCGCTGGCCTCGGCGCACAGCCCGATCCGGCAGCTCTCGTCGAGGTCGCTGCAATCCCGCCCGTCGCCGGCCAGGCACAGCCCCGACCGGCACG
>JAVEWL010000830.1:0-2773 GCA_034004565.1 FCB group bacterium
CTCTTCAAGGAGCTCAACCGGCAAGGGCACACCATCATCATGGTTACCCATGATGAGGCGACCGCCGAACATGCCGACCGCATCATTCAGCTGAAGGACGGCAGTATCTCGGCAGACCGAAAAGTCGCAGAGCCGCGCAATGCCGCGAACGAACTGGAAGCGCTGAAAAGCGGGGAGGGAGATCAATGAGGCTCACACACATCGTCAATGAAGGCTTTCAGTCTCTTGGCGCCAACAAGATCCGCACGTTTTTCATGATGGCCGGAACCATTGTCGGCATTGCCGCCCTGACGGTTATCATGGCAATGGGCAAAGGAACTGAGGAAAAGGTCATGGAGAGGGTGAACAATTTCGGTGTGCGCGTCATTATGGTGACCGCGGGCGGCGGTAAGGGTCATTCGCCCCCGCAGGAGGGCGTTACCACTTTGCGTCTCGAAGATGCGGCAGCCATCCGGGAGCTGGTCGGAGGAGAGACCGAAATCGTCTCGCCCGGACTGATGAGGCGGGCCATGCCCGTCAAGGCAGGAGGCTCCCAGACTCAGGCGGTAATTCACGGCATCGAGCCGGATTGGCATGATGCGTGGGACTGGCACAATCGCGACGGAGATCCCATCAGCGCCGAAGACACGGCCACCATGGCGCGCGTTTGTGTCCTCGGGAAGACGGTAAGGGAGACATTGTTCGGTGAGACCGACCCAACCGGTTCTTACATCCAAATCGGAGAGGTACGGTTTATGGTCAAGGGAGTGCTGGAGAGCAAGGGGACCAGCCCGATGGGGACCGATTTCGACAACCGGGTGCTGGTGCCTCTCACCACTGCCATGCGGCGGCTGTTCAACCAGGACCACATCAGTTACGTGCGGGTGAAATTAAGCGATCCGGCGCAGCTCGAAGCAATCGGGGAGCGGATCAGGGCGCTGCTGCACGAGCGTCACCGCATCAGGCCGCCGGAAGAGGATGATTTTGCCATCGTCACGGCTTCCGATATCGCCAAAACCGCGCGGGGCATTTCCGGCACCCTGTCGATCCTGCTTGTGGCGTTGGCCGGGATAAGCCTGGTAGTTGGAGGAATCGTGCTCATGAACATCTTGCTCATCTCAGTCAGCGAACGCACCAGGGAGATCGGCTTGCGAAGGGCGCTCGGCGCCACGCAAGGGGATATCTTCGTGCAGTTTTTGGCTGAATCGCTCGCCATCACCTTGCTCGGCATGGTGCTTGGCTGCCTGATCGGCTGGGGCGCAAGCACGGTGCTGGGAAAGCTCCTCAAGACACCGATGCTGATCTCCTGGGAACCGTTTGTGCTGGCGATCGTTTTTTCGCTCCTGGTCGGGCTCTTTTTCGGCATTCAACCGGCCCGCCGGGCAGCGCGGCTGAAGCCGGTGGAAGCGCTGCAGTGAAGCTGAGCAAAAATATCGGTCTTTCCATCGAAATTCTTGCGGCCAACAAACTGCGCACTTTTTTGAGCGTGATCGGGATTGTGGTGGGCGTGGCCTCGGTGGTGCTGATGGTTGCAGCCGGACAGGGCGCACAGCAGCGCATTTTGGACCGGATTCGCGACATGGGGGCCAATCTCATCGTGGTCAACGCCGGCCAGACTCAGATCATCGCCGGCCGGCAGCGACAGATGACAACAGTGACCACTCTGCAGCCCCGAGATGCGGAGGCCATTGCCGGGCAATGCCCGGCGGTCGCTTTAGTGGCACCTTCGGTCAGCAAGAAAATGACCGTTCGCCGGGAGGAGCAAACAGCCAATACCAGTGTTGTGGGCATTGCTCCGGACGGGTTTGCCATCCGCAACATGCAAGTGTCCCGGGGCCGCTTTTTCCTCGACGTCGAGGACCGGGCGCTCAAGCGTTTGGCCGTGCTTGGCCCGACCGCGGCCAGGAACTTGTTCGCAGATAAGGACCCCATTGGCGAAAAGATCCGCATCGGCAGGGTCCCCTTTGAGGTGATTGGGATCACGCAAACCAAGGGAGTCGACCAAAGCGGGGTCGATCAAGACGACTTGATTCTGGTCCCGCTCGGCACGGCCATGCGCCGTCTGATGAACGTGACGTATGTGCAGACCATTTACGTCCAGGCAAAGGCAAGTCAACTGATGGATGCGGCCGAATCACAAATTCGCGAACTGCTGCGCGAGCGCCACCGACTGCGGGAAAAGCCCGACGATTTCACCATTCAAAATCAGCAGACGCTGCTCGCCGCCGAACGCGAAGCTTCCCAGTCCATGACACTTCTCATCGGGAGCGTTGCCGGCATCTCGCTTGTGGTCGGAGGAGTCGGAATTCTGGCGGTGATGCTCATCTCCATTCGCGAGCGCCGGGGCGAGATCGGATTGCGGCGGGCGCTCGGCGCACGCTGCAGCGATATTCGCCTGCAATTTCTTATCGAGTCCGTCCTGCTTGCAGGGACCGGCGGGGCCACCGGCGTCGTGGTCGGGGTCGCATGCGCCTACGCGCTGTCCACTCTGGGTTATTGGCAAACTCTCATCTCCATGTCGTCGATAGCCCTTGCCTTTGGATTCTCGGCAATCCTCGGGATCTTCTTCGGCATGTACCCCGCGTCACGCGCGGCACGCCTCGAGCCCATCGAAGCCCTGCGGGCGGAATAGTGCCGGTCGGGACTATCTTCAGTTTGCTCAAGACGAACGCAAACGGCACGCATCCAACCTCGCTTTGTCCTGACTCACTTATCGTTTTTCCATTTTTCGGCGTAAGTTTTTCGCATTTCGATTGCTTAACGAATTGAATGTGGCAGAGAGAATCGAGTAGCT
>JAVEWL010000831.1:0-2770 GCA_034004565.1 FCB group bacterium
AGGAGACGGACGTGGCTTTCGTTTGTAACGGGAGTCTTGGGTGCTTGCCAAGAGCTCCCCTTGGAAAGGGGAGGCACGGCAAGCGTTATACAGCTTTCATGGGTGTGAGGCGGATGGTCTCTCCGGGGGAGGTTGGTAATTCCAGCAGGGGTTCGGTGGTCTCAGTCGTGCCTGCGGGGGTTGTGATTCGGGCGCCGGTTTCCCAGGGGATGTGGATGCGCAGGGGGGTGCCGGCTTCGCTGAGGATCTCGACTGCTTCGACTCGACCTCCGGAGCATGACGCGGTGACGAGGAAGGCGCCGACGGCGCGCAGGGTGCTGAATGCGGCGGGGCGGTCTTTGGGCCAGTTGGGGAAGAGGCGGATGGCGCCGTCGTAGCTCTGCATGAGGCATTCGTTGATCACCACGGGCAGGCCGAAGTTTTCGAACCAGATTCCCATGGGGGCCATAAAGTCGAATTGGGTCGTGTCGCTGTAGCGGCCGTGCACCTGGAGGGCCATGTCGGTGCAGGTGCCGTTATCCAGCATGCAGTAGTTGATCTGGCGTTTGAAGCGGTCGAGGTCGAGCAGGCCGATGCGCGCGGCCTGGAGGTTCATGAAGACGAGTTCGTTGCCGCCTTCGTTGCGCGTGTTGCGGTAGGTGTTGGCGAGGATTGCGCGGAGGTCGTCGGGGGAATGTAGGCCGTGGTCTTCGCCGGGGAAGACGGTCATGAGGCTGTTGGGGGTGTTGTAGACGACTTCGGAATGCTCGCCTGGGACCGACACGAATACTTTGCCGTGCGGGGAGTCGGCGGTGGGGTATGCGGGGAAGTGGTCGAGGATGTCGCGGACGTCGGCTATCAGTTGCGCTTCGTCTTTTTCGACGCCGAGGACGCGGGTGGATTCGAGGTAGGCGTTCATGACGAACTTGGTGAGCGTGAGATCGACGAGGCAGTCGTAGTTGTATTTGAAGCCGGGCTTCAGGCCGTAGAGTTCGGGTGGGACGGTCGGGAAGATGTGATAGTTGTCGTCGCCCCAGCGTTCGCCGCGGGCTTCGGGGCGTTTCATGTAGTCGACGAGAAAGAGGACCGCGTCGCGGATGGGGACGAAGGCGCGGTCGCGCAGGAATGCGGTGTCCATGGTGTAGCGGTAGTGCCACCAGAGGCCCTGGACGGTCCAGGGGGTTTCGCAAATCTCCCAGCCCCAGGTGGGCACCGGGTAGGGCGACATGGTCATTTCGACGGGATAGGCGGAGTGCGGGAAGTAGGCGCCGCGCAGGCCGTAGTATTCCTGGGCCCATTTGCGGCTTACGGGCAGCAGGTGTTCGACCAGTTCGACGTAGGGCAGGTTCTTTTCGATGCGGTTGCTCGAGAAGGGCAGCCAGAACGCCTGCTGGGTGTTGTAGTTCATGTGGTAGTCGCCGTGCCAGGCGGTGCCGATGTCGCGGTAGCTCCAGTTTGCAAACAGACCGGGGCAGTTGACACCGGCCTTGGCGGAGCAATTGAGGAAGTAGTGGTTCCAATACCACACCCGTTCGAGGAGTTCGTCGTCGAGGGCGACGGCGGAGCGTTGCCAGTACGCGGCCCATGTGTCGCGCGTGGCGCCGGCCGCGGCGTCGAAGGCCTCTATTGTCGGCGCGGAAAAGTCGACGGCTTCCGCGATCATGTCGGAGGCGAGGCCTTCATCGAGTTGGACGAAGGCGACGAACGGCGCAGCGGTGGCAAAGCCTCGTTCGAGGGGCCCCATCGTTTCGGGCAGGCCTTCCCAGGTCAGACGATCTTTCGGTTCCAGTGGAGTGCCGATGCGCAGCGACAAGTGGAACGCACGGTCGCGGGGATCGGGCTGTCCCGGTTTGCCGTCGATGGGTTCGTTGCGCGGCAGGACCTGTCGGAATGCGAGGGCATCGGGCGACTTCGGGGTCAGCGCTTCGTATGCGGGAATGGTCTCGGGCGCGGCGGGATCCGGCAGCAGACGGATACGCTCGAAGCAGTTCGGGATCGGGTTGCCGTTGGTATCGGTGAGCCGCAGCCAGAGTTGGTCGCGGATCATATCGACGAAGAGCCGCAGTTCGGCGGGGGTTCCGTTCACCAGCAGGCGTACGGTGCAGAGTCCCGTCGCGATGTCGACGCGATGGCCGAGCAATTCGACGTTGCGGCGGTCAAAGCCGAGTATCAGCGAGCCGCAGGGATAGGGACGCGGGTAGGGCTTGCGGTAGTTCTCCTGGGTCATCTTCGAGTACTCGGCGTACCACGGGTCCGCTTCGAGGGTGGGCAGGTCGGGGGAAATCGCCTTCACCTTCTCGAAGATTTCCTGGAAGGTGCCGATCTTTTCCTTGTTGTCCTCGGCGATGCGGATGTCCCAGACGTTGTTGTGTCCGAAGTGGACGACGACCGCGTCGGGCCGGGTGGTGAGCACGGCGCCCAGGCCGCCGTTGCCGAGGAGTGCGCCGTCGAAGAAATTGGGACAGGGACGGTCGGCGGAGAGCGGATGCAGGGCCGCGCGTTCGAGAGGGTCGACGGGTGCCGCCACGCCAACGCTCATTGCCACCAACGCGCCCGCCATCAAGTTCCCAAGCATGCGTTTCCTCCTCCTGCGCTATGAAGGTTCCCCGAGTTTCTTGAGACGCATTCAGTCTAGAGGATTCGCCTCGCAAATGCCTTCTTCGGCCACGCCACACGTTCCGGGAGGCACCTTCAAGCCGCGTGACGAAGGAACGTGGCTTGTGAGTGGAGGCAATGCGAAAGCCTACCCCCTCCCCCCATGCATTTTGGCAACCCCAAGCCCGCCTCATGG
>JAVEWL010000832.1:0-2770 GCA_034004565.1 FCB group bacterium
ATCTCCGTACTCATCGGCAAACGCTCGCCCTCGCGAAGGAGCTTCTCCGACTCCGCCACGAAGGCGATCAATTGCTGAGCCAGTTCCTGGCTCGTCCCGTGTTTGAGTTCATCACCGATCACCGCGCGCAGTTCGCGCGAGGCACCTTGGAAGAGCCCTTGCTCATTGATGAAAGTCACTGCCGCCGAAACCACATCTTGGCACTCTTGCCAAACCGCAATCTCATCCGCGTACTCTGCAACCCAACCAAGCTTCTCCTGCATCCGCTCTTCGCGAATCCCCGCGCGAGATTTCGCCTCAGGAGTCCTCAACAGCCACAAGATCATGGTCAGCCACCCCAGTGTGCCCGACAAATTCATGAAGCGTGCTTTCTGCTTGGGACTCGGCGGAGTCAGGTGGGCCAGTTCCGTTTGCTGGATCGACGAACGCGTGGAGCCAATCTTTCCGCCCACCTCTTTGAATCGTTCGTCATTGCCGACGAGCGACTTCACCACATTGGCGGCGTAGTGCTTGAAGTCGCGTAGCACAAGCATGTCCTCACGCCGTTTTTTCAGACATTCTGCACCGTCGCGCAGTTCCACCGCACCATCGATCAGCACCGCACGAGGCGCGCCGTACTGATCGGCAAGTGCTTCGTATTCCCGTTCCATATCGGCCGCTTTCCAGGAGTCGCCCGGCTTGACTTCCAGTACGCGAACGTGTTCATGCGTCAGTGCGTTTCCCGGCTCAGGCATCGCCGCGGCGTTCACGCCCAGTGCCAGCATCACCTTTTCGGTGCCAATCTGATTCGAGTGGTCGACCATGATGACGAGGGACTCACTGGAATCGAGCGGCTGTTTCATCTCATCGATCCCCAAGCGTTGAAGCCAGTTGCGAATCGATGTCCGGCCCGGTATGGGTCGGTCAATACCCAGCCACCGAAAGAACACTTGCAGCGTTCGGACAGCCCCACGAAAACCGACCGATCGGGCTAGATTGACGGCGAGCGAAATCATGCGTGCTCCATAGCCATGAGTTCCCAGGGGAGGGTCTTCCGGGAGTCTGACGGATTGCCTGGCTTGATCACGTTGCTTCTCTGCTTCGACTACCCGCTGCTGAAGGGATTCAATTTCTTGTTGCTGCTGTTGGAGATGCTGTTGTTGCTGATCCAATTGGGACTCGAGTTCGGCCAGCCGTTGGCTGAGTTCGCAGACTTTTGCGACCTGCGTCTCCCGACTCCTGAGCAGAACTGCGGCGATAACGCGGATAGGGGACTTGAATTCCTGGACCTTTTCGTACCATGATGTAACCACTGTTGCGCTCCTTCGCTCTTGGGTTGTTTGCACTTCCAAGAATTACGAAGTTGCGCAACAGTCTTGCAATACCAATTTCTCCTAAACTCCGCATTTTCCGGCTTTTCGACCGCGCCAGCCGAACCGGGATCCGCCGTATTTCGATGTGAACGACGACCTGTACCTGACACCGGCGGATGTGCTGCTGGTGGTCAACTGGCTGAATGCTGCGAGCGACGGGATCGTCTCCGGGGAGACCGTCGACGCCGTTCTGGGCGCAGGCGAGTGGGCGACGACTCGGAACGAAAACGGGTTGGACGCGTGCCTCGCTGCTGGCCATCGCCCGGACACCACATGGGCGGAAGTCGGGGCGGGGAGCTTGACAACCAAGACGGTTCGCGGCTCGCGGGATTCCTGGCGGCGTGCGGAACCTCGTCGAGAATCCTGGGAGGAGGTCTTGGCGACGCTGGCTCGCGAGCGAGAAAGGCGTGGGCCAGCGCGATGGGATTCGGGCGTCCAGGCCGACGGTGCGTGGGAACTTGACCTGCTGGATTTCGCTGATCTGAGCCAAGTTGCGGCCGATGCCCAACCACCTGCTCCATGCCCGTTGTGTCGTCCGTAAGGCGACGGTCGCCGCAAAGCTGATCAACACGAGCCACGCGAGGATTGCCGCATTGCATCAACCCGGCTGAGCGAATCATCGGCAGTTCATCAGCCGATCCTGTGCAGTGGTTCCCACGGAAACAGGCATGGATCGGATGCTGTCGGTCAGCGAGCTTGACACGTCTCCGCGGAATCCCGACTTGGCCCGGCGGCTCGCGAACGAGTCCCAAGGTCCGGGCCTTATGCTCGCAACCCGCCCGTCATGCCGCAAGCGTCGCAATCGCGCAACAAGTCATTCGGTTCTTTCGGAATCGGCTACGCCAGAAAAGTAGAATGTCCCCTTTTTCCCACAAGGCCGCTGCGTTGCCGACGGACAGGGCGGAGGATAGAATCGGAGGCGATCCGAGACGCGATGAGGCAGGGGTCCTTTTCGCAGAAGTGGCTTGGTTCGCCGGATCGCTCTGTCCGAGAAGCATTGCCGAGCCCGTTCTGTGATCTCTGAGCAATCGAGGCGAGAAACGCAGTCCCGACATCCGCAACCCCCGGCACTGTCACTGCCTCGCTGGCGACCGTGAGCCGAGACGATGATGAACTCGTGTGACGGAACAAAACGCGATTCGTGGAAGGACGATCTGGCGATCGAATCCGCCTGCGATCGATTCGAGGACGCGTGCCGCGCCCCGGCGAGTTGCGCGCTGCTGCCGCGGATCGAGGACTTCCTGGAGCGCCACCGGGAACCGGTTCGCAGCCAATTGCTCCACAGGCTGCTGGTCATCGAACTGGACTATCGACGGCAAGCCGGCCAGTCGCCCGGCGTCGAGGACTACCTGGCCCGCTTCCCCGCCGATGGCGACGCGGTGCTGGCGGCCTTTCGCAGCACGGCCGAGCCGCCGTCA
>JAVEWL010000833.1:0-2769 GCA_034004565.1 FCB group bacterium
GGGTCCACAGATCATCGAGCGATCCCCCGCGAACGGGATCCGGCAGCGGCCCCATAAGAGCGGTCCGCTTGAACAGCACCGGCGGCGCGGCGATTTCCCATCCTGCCGAATTGATGCGAACGGCCTGACCCGTCTGGTCTCCCAGATCCAGCCAAAGATCATCGCCGTGACGGGCGACGCGCAGATACAGCTCCTCCTCGTCACCTTCCTGCGCCATGCCCTCGATGACCAGCAAAGCGTCGGCAAGCGCCTGTTGCGGCGCAGCCCGACCGCACCTCCTGAAGTAGAGCCTGGACAACTGCCCCCGCAGTGACGTCTTCGCGCCACGAAGCATGGCAACGATCTTCGGCCCCTGCTTCGGTATGGCGAACGTATCGCCCATCGTTGAGACGCCGAAACTGAAGTGCTCCAGCGCCAACTCCACTAGGGTCGTGGATGCGGACTTCTTCTGCTTTTCCTCGTCGAGCGCCGCGTCGATGCGGTCCTCGAGATTATCCATGGTCGCGAGCCCCCCCGATCCGACGTGCAGCGGCGTGGAGCCGTTCTCGCAGCTCGCCCGTGGCCGGCTTCCCGCGCGCCAGGTCGCCCGCGATGATGCAGACGGCGAGCGCCTCGCGGTCGATGATGGCCAGGCGGTCCGATGCCGGCAGGCGGTGGCGGGTCGGCGGCCGTGAGTGCGTGCCGGTCGGCAGCGGCGCCGGGAACAGGTCGCGCAGCTCAAGGCCGACAGCCGCGACGATATCGGCCGCGCCGCAGCCCGCGAAGCATTTGACGAGGATCGTTCCGTCCCCAGTCTCGCGAATGCTCAGGCTCGGACTGCGGTCCCCATGCGCCGGACACTTCGCGATCCACCTGCCATGGCCGCGATCCCGGACGCCGTCGAGGCGGGCAATCAGGGTCTCGGCGCTCATTTCGCCGCCCTCATGAATGCGCGGTAGGCATCGGCATAGCCCGGCCTCGGATCTTGACGGCGGCGGGGACGACGGCGATACTGCGGAGTGTTATTCGTGTGCTTTTTTATGCCCCCGACCGTGCCAGCGGTGCGGGGGTTTTTCGTTTCCGGGGCCACCATGCTCAGGCCCTCCGCTCGGTGATCGACCGCGCACGATAGGCGATAGGCCGACCCGCGTCGCTCTCGCTCTGCAAGTGATCGATCCAGGCGCGCACGTCATTGGGTCGCGCGTACCGACGCCGACCAACAAGAAAGGTCCGCAGGTGCCCGCACTTAATCGCGGCATGAACGGTTGGCAGGCTCTCGCCCGTCGCCTCGACGATCTCGCCCAGGCTTACTTTGATTTTCTCCACGTCTCCATCCTCGGTTGCAACGCGATTTGCTCGCGTCACACCGGGATAGTCGTGTGTAAAAAAATCGGGATCTAGTGCAGAGACTGTGTAAATAAATGGACTTCAGACTATTCCTTGTCGCCGTCATCCATCACGTTGTCCAGCGCCTTCATAGGGTCGCCGGTGATGTGGGTCTCCTTCGCCAGTCGCAAAAAGAACTCGCATGAGTCTTTCAGCGCCGCATCGGTTTTGATCTTCTTTTGCACCTTGTAGTAGCGCAGGCGGAATTGTTCGGCCGGGTCCCAGCCGCGAATATCGCCCATGATGTTGTTCGCCCTGATCGAGTCCACCAGCGCCTTGTTCTGATCTGAGTCGGTCGCAACCCGCGTTGCCCAGTATTTTCCATCCGGCGTGCGCTGGATGTAGCCTTCGGCCCGCATCGTGTCCGCGGCGGGTTTGACGCCGACGCCATCGCGCCAGCGAATGAACTCGATGCGCGCCCATAGCATGGCGTCCGTTGACGGCGTCCACCGCGCCCCGCTTCCCTTCGGCCTCCCCTTCATTTCGCCCCCAGCTTCGCCACAGCTTCGGCCAGATGCTCGGGCGCAAGATGCGCGTATCGAAGCGTCATTTTCAGGTCTGCATGACCCATCAGTTCGCGCACCGCGTTGAGATTCACGCCAGCCATGACCAGCTTGGACGCAAAGTCGTGACGCAGGTCGTGCCAGCGGAAATTCTCTATCTTCGCCTCCACCAGCAGCGCGGCCCATGCCTTCTTCGCGTCCGCGAACAGAAACACCCGCCCCTCACTTCCGGCTTGCTCCTTCCACCTCTCCAGCACGGCGACGGCCTCACCATTCAAGGGGATATGCCGGGCCTTCCCCGACTTCGCCGCCGCTGCGCGCACGGTCAGCATCTTTCCGGGCAGGTTCACGTCGGACCATTCGAGCGCGGTCAGCTCGCCACGACGTAGCCCAGTGTTCAGGGATAAAAGCACGGCCGGGGTCAGGTGGTCGCCGAAGTGCTCCAGGCTCGGAAGGACGGCTTTCCCGCGTTCCTTTCGCCACTCATTGCCCGATTCCCTTGCGGCGATCATCTGGGCGTCACGCGCCTGTAGTGCAGCCCTGAGGCGCTTATCTTCGGCGGCGGTGAGATACCGAACAACGGCGTTGTCTTCCTTCGCCTGTTTCACCTTACTGAGCGGGTCAATATCGAGCCCCCATTGCCGGCCCTTGGCGAGCGCGGCTTTCAGGGTGGCAATATCGCGGTTGCAGGTGGCGACAGTGCGCCCGGCCTTGCGCCGCTCCGTACGCCACTTCTCAACGGTCCAGTCATTGATCGCGGTCAGCGGCTTGTCGGCGAAGTCGGAAAACACCGACAGGATGCGGTCCGCCGCGCCGTCGCCCCACTTGCGGTTCGCAGACGCCCACGGCCTGAAGTGATCCTCGATGAAGTCTCGCAATGTCCCCGCCTTCGGCTTGCCGG
>JAVEWL010000834.1:0-2764 GCA_034004565.1 FCB group bacterium
GGCGCGGTGAGGATCGAGGGGTGGTCGCGCGAGCAGGTGCTGGACGCGTTGCCGACGCGCGCGAAACCGATGCTGGAGAAGTTGCCCGAGTTGATGGGGCTTTCGGGCCAAGTGAAATGGCAGTGGGTTAAGCCCGGGTACGAGGTGAAGGGCACGATCGAGCCGGTGATGGAAGGCGTGGGCGCGGTAACCGTGGCGGGCTGCGGCGCGACGGCCGGCGGGCCGCTGTTCGACGGAAAGGCCGGCGCGGATTTCGGCGGCGGTACGATTGCGGCGGATGCGATCGTTGGGGACCAGATGAAGATCGACGCGGCGCTCGACAAGGTGGACCTGGCGGCGCTGATGGGGTTCGTGTCGGAGACGAAGGTGCTGTCGAAGGCGGGAACGGCGGTCTCGGGTACCGTGCGCTTCGGGGACGAGGCGAAGGCGGCGGCCGTGAAATCTTCTTCCCTCTCCCAGGGGGAGAGGGGGGAAGAGAAGAGGGAGAGGGCGTGGGTTGGGGCGGTGGATTTGGTGTTGGGGCCTTCGCCGTTGCCGCAGGTCTTGGCGGCGGACGAGGTATCGGTGAAGGGCGCGTTTCGCGTGGCGGACGGGGCGGCTTCGGGGAAGGAATTTGCGTTTGCGAGCGGCGAGGATGCGCGGGGCGCGTTCCGCGACTGGTCGCTGCGGGGCGGCGTGCTGAAGGGCGAGCTCGACGTGGAATCGCCGGCGGATCGGTTGACGCCGCTGCATAAACTTAGCATCTCGGGGCTGCTCACGGGGTCGGCGGCGGTGACCTATGCGAAAGGGATCGTGACGGCGCCGTTCGAGGCCTCGCTGGACGAAGCGGGCTATAAGACGTATTCGGCTGCGCCGGGCGTGCCCGTGAACGCGACGGGAAAGGTCCGCTATGACGTGAAGGGTGCGAAGGGCACCGTGGATCAATTGGCCCTTGATTGGACGGACGGCACAAAGCTTTTGGTGGAGCCGTTGCGTTATACGCCGGAGCCTCGCTTCGAGGAAACGGCCTACACGCTGGAGTCGGACCTGGCGCCGTTGATTTACCTGGGCATGCTGCCGGATGTCGAGGGGACGGCCACTGCAAAGGGTGCGTTTCGGTATGCCGGCGCGTTCACGACGGAAGCGGAGGTGGACCTTACGGCGGAGCAGTTGACGTTCCCCGGCAAATCGGCCGTGGCGGGCGGGGCGGCGCTGAAGGGCACGTTGCGCTATGCGGGCGGCCTCGAGGCCGAGGGGCTCTTTGGTGCCACGCAACTGACGGCGGCCGGCGCGACGGCCAACAACGTTCGCGGGCCGTTCGTGCTGAAGGACGGCACGGTGACGTCGAACGGATTGCATGCGGAGCTCTGGGACGGAAAAATCGGCGGCGACGCGGAAGCGGGTTTCTTCGTGGAGGGAATGCCCATCAAGGCTTCGCTCACGGCGGAGGCGCTGAACCTAGACACGTTCACGCGCGAGTATCGTCCGCCGAAGTCACGCTTCACGGGCATCGGCGGCGGCACGGCCTCGATTGCCTGGAGCCGCAAGGGCTTCGAGGGTTTCTCGGTGGATCTGGCCGCGACGGAAGGATTTTCGGTTAACCGCGACCTGGTGTATCAGATGCTGTTGTCGTCGCACATCAAGGACGTGAAGGTCGGGAAACAGGTGGACCGGGTGGTCGAGCGGGTGCTGGGCGAGGACGAGATGCGAGCGTTCAAGTCGGCTGTGATGAAACTGGGCCTGGAGGGCGAACTCATCGCCGGTCAGGCGCGCCTCGAGAGCGAAGGGCTCAACCTGACGTTGGACATCAACATGGAGCCGGAGGCCTTCGCGTCGCTGCTCGAACTGCGGCAGGAGGAGAACCTCGAGAAGATCGATACCATCAAGGCCGAACCGGTACAATTGGGGAAGTGAAGGCGGAAAGCAGTGACGGAAAGCAGGGACAGTTTCCACTTTTGATCGTGGGGACTGGTTGACTTTGATGGGTGAGACGAGGTTAGTGGCTTCGCAGGGAGGCTTCTGGTTTATTAAAAGTGGAACAGTCCCTGTTTTCCGGTCCCTGTTTTCCGAATATTTGCGCGCGGGAATCGTCAAGTAGTGCAGTTTAAGAGGAGGAACCGATGCGTACGAAAACGTTGGCTTTGTTGGCGGCGGTGTCGATTGTGGCCGCCGGTTGTGTAATCCGGACCCACCACACCATTGAGGCGCACGTGACGATCGACATCCGGCAGGTGGACGAGCAGGCCGAGAACATCGTCGATTATGTGACGGGCGAGAAAGACACCCTGCCCGTGGCGGCCGAGGCGAAGCCGGAGGAGAAGAAGACATCGTTGTTGCGGCGGATTTGGAACGACCTGTCGCCGATCCAGGTGGCGTACGCGGCGGAACTGAAGGAGTCGTCGCCGAAGATCAAGGAACTGGCCGACCAGATGCGCGCGCGCTTCCCCGAGGTCCAGGCGTTGAAGGCGAAGGGCTTCGTGGGCGAGACGAACCGCGGCTACCTTGACCTGGTCGACGGCGCGGACCTCAAGGGCGACGACAAGAACGCGGCGCAACGGCTCATCGCGGCCGAAAACGCGGACCGCAAGGCGCTCTATCGCGAAGTGGTCGAGCTCAACAAGGACCAGAACGTGACGCTGTCGGTGGTGGAGCGCGTGTTCGCGGACAAGTGGCTCAAGCAGGCCAAGCCGGGCGAGAAGGCGCAACTGCCGCCGGCGGGCGAGGCGTTCGACGCGTTCAAAAAGTCGGACCTCGGCAAGAAACTCGGCGATGCGGCCAAGCCGGG
>JAVEWL010000835.1:0-2764 GCA_034004565.1 FCB group bacterium
CTACCCCTCGATACTCCAGCGTTCCGGAAAACCCGGAACATGAAGCCCCCACAGAATAGGAGAACAGAGTAGGCTGCGTCTCGCCGCGTGGATCAAGAGAATCCAAGGCACGACCGGCTCCGTATGAAGCCAACGCGAGGTTCTCATCCTGGAAGGACTTGAACCGGGCGCCACTGTAGCCCTTCACCTGGCTTTCGCATTCCTTCCAGGAGCGATAAATTCCCGGAGTCCTGCCTGCCCAGACGACATAGAATGCCACCACTGTCCCCTGCCGCTCCGCGTCCGTGGAGAAAGAACGGCAAATCGTTGGACATATTATATACCCAGATTTGGGAACTTCCCAAATTTGGGCGGCTGATGAAGAACGCCGGCGGAATGCCTATTGGCGCAACGGATATCGGAGAACAAGGACTGACAGTTGAAAGGAGACATCATGAAAATTCTTGTGAACCTGACCGCCGCGTTCATGCTCGCGGTTTTTTCCCTACCGGCGTTTTCGGCAACGACCTCGCCCGTCAAATCTTTCGTGGCAGGCGCACTGGATGTACGGGAGATCGACAAGTCGATGACTGTCTACGCCGAGTACGAAGGTGCGGAGGAAATCACGGAAGCCTTGCGCCGGAGAATCGGTGAACTCGGCTTTCCGCTGGCCTCAACTGCTGACGAAGCAAAACTGATTTTCCGGGTGATTCCGCTCTACCTCGGCAAGGCGTCTGATCGCCCCAAGGCTGGCGCCTACGACGGTGCCCGCAATACCCAGGGCATCGCGTGGGCCGGACTGCTGTTGGGAATCGGGCTCGGCGCCGCGCTCGACATCAAGCTGGTCGAAGGCATGCCGATGAGCCGCGCGGAGCCAGTGATCAGCTACTGGACGGGCACCTTGCGGGATACGGGCGTAATAAGCGAAGTCGAGCATACCTTCAAGCCGACAAGAAAAGCGCAGGAAGCCATCGTTTCACGTGTCGATCTGACTGTAAATGGTGTCGCACAGAGCGCGCAAGTGGTCAGCGAATCATTCGCCAAAGATGTTCCGCAGGCGATGCTTGTCTCGGAAAACCTGCGGCAGATTCTTTGGTATCTCGAATAATCCCAAGCCCCGCGTCTGGTTCTTCCAGCCGGGGCTTTTTCAACGTCCGTGCGGTGCCGGCGTATCTGCGCCACACGACCAACAACCGAATTGGTCCATGTCCGGCTCCCACGGCATCCCGCATTTGCATCTGCGGGGCTGTTCGCAAGGCTCGCCGTTGTCGGCCCAGCGTTTCACACCGTCGCGCCCCATCACCCATGGACGAGCTGCCCCGCGCGCCAGATCCACCTTCGTGCCGAATCCACGAGTAATCGCCATCTTTTACTCCATCCCTCTGATTGTTCGGGCCGGCCGCCTCAATCTTGAGGGTCGTGCGCCATATGTTTGCCGCAAGTATTCCGGTACCCGCCCCATGCGTCCGAGTCGTCGCCAGTTGGCCAGCCGCATCCTGCGCGGCTATTGCAGCCCGGCTCATCGCACAGCACTTCGAAGCCTTCGTCGCACTGCTTGCATTCCGGACACGCTTTCAGTTCGTCGGTTTCAGCGAATGGGCTGGGTGCGGTCAGCAGTTCCGTCTCAACCGTCACCGCGCCGCAAACACTACACTTCCATCGCTGTTTTTCCCTGATTCGCCCCACGCCACCTCCTGTCGCCCACCGGGGGCGCAGCTCAGGCTAATCGGATGCACTAAACACCTGCAAGGAGGACTCCGTGCTCCCCTCCTGCTTCGTCTGCGCTGTGGCAGCCTTGAAAACGGCTCGCCGGAATTCCCTCGGGTTGATGACATAGCGAACCGGAAAGACCTCCGTACCCACACCACGGACTTGCGCCGTCCCGTAGCCAAGGAAGCGCCCGATCAAGCTTTGGTCAACCTCTACGCCTTCCACGCGTGACAGGTACATGATCGCGCTCTTCTGCCACAGCCAACCCACCTTGATGACGACTCGTTGATCCGTTACCGCGAGCTCATTCGCGTTCCGCATGATCCTGGAAATGAACCACGTGGCCAGCCCGGCGCCGGCGGCAAACGTCGGCGCCAGAACAGGGAACCGCTGTTCGTACAAAGTCCACGCAGCAGCGAGCAGTGCGGTGGCAATCAGCATGTTCACGACATATCCCCAGTACGACACAGTCGTCTGGTACAGGATTTCCTCGCCCTCTACGAGACTGTCCGCGACATAGGACATGGATTGTTTCCTCTGTTGGCCAGCACACAGTGTAGTCCTGGCCCGGATATAACTTTTCCATCGACGTCTTCCTGCAAATTGCAGAATCCTGCAACCCGCTTTCTCTCCCGCAAGGCTTGGGCGTCTCATGGTGAGACGCGGCCCTGCGGGAGAACAATCATGGAAATCACCCTCAACCACGAACAGGCGCTGTTCGTATTCAAAGGCGAAGATCACGTTACCTGCATGGGGTACGACGTGGTCTACAAGAGCATCCTCGAATTGCACCGGCGGATCAGAAAGCTTCGGATTCTGCCCGACGGCATCGAACTGATGCCGGCTCTCGAGTCCGAGTTCGGCACCCTCAAGCAATACGAGCAATACCGCGACTTGCTTGGCATTGTTGGCAATCGCAAAATCGGCACCTGGTTCGATTACGACACGCCCGGCATGGTGCGAAACATCCTCGAACAATACCGAAAGGAAGGCGGTCGCCTGCGGTTTTTTTACGGTGATCGCGAGACCGGGGTGGATTGGATTGAGGAAAACGATGTGCTGGGGCGTATCGGGC
>JAVEWL010000836.1:0-2759 GCA_034004565.1 FCB group bacterium
ACGATGTCAGCCATTTCGGACTACGCCAAACTGAGCGCGGGCACCACCGGGAAAGTCAGCGAGCTGGTGACAGTGTCCGGAGACGTGGCGCCCGTATTGAAGAAGGCGTCGGTGTGGTTGTTGATTATGGACGCGGCGCGCGCGGCGTACATACTGTCCATTGTCGAGCCCGGCAACGTGTGCGTCACGGCCAAGAAGATTGTGGACTACGATCTCGCCGTCGACTTCAACCCGCTGGGCGGGCTCAGCGCGCTGTTGGGCAAGGTGGATCGGCCCATCGATTCGATGAAGCGGGCACCTGCCCCACCCCCGCCGGCCGCGCCCAAGGAAGGGGCTACGGAGCAATTGCCCGAGGCGGCCGCGTACATAGCCACCATGGAATCCTTCTTACCGACGTTGCAGTCGGGCGACGAACAGGCCGCGCGGCTGGGGTTGCCGGCCTTCCTGGACGCGCACATCAAAGTGACCTCGGCAATGAATTTGGCCGCGAAGCGGGTGGAATCGGCCGCACGCCTGCAACCGGAAGAGAATCCGTTGGAACAACCCACCAACACCGCCATCCAATTGACGGGCGAGGCTAAGTCGCAACGCGATCTGGTGTGTCTGATGCTGTACAGCGCGCTGGAAATGAACGAGGGACTCGACGGGATCTCCAAAGCGGCCGCGCTGGTGCCCGCGGCGCAGGCGGCCACCCTGGCCGCGGCGGAGGCATTGAATCCGCTGATCGCGCGCACGGCGGGCATCGTGGTGCCGGCGACCTTCGAGGTAAAGGCCAAAGCGCCCAACGAGGCCGCGCCGGGCGAGACGGTCCCGATTACCGTGACGCTCACCAACGTCGGCGACGAGACACCCGAGTCGCTCGAGCTCGAAGTGACGCGCGTGGATGCCGGCGGCACGAGCGGCTATTCGCTGAGCGCGACGCCCTTGGTTCCCTCCGCGTCGGACGTGCAGATCCTGGCGGAAACCATGCCGACAGAGCCAGGCAACATAACTCTTCTCGTGACCGTGATGATCGACGGTCAGCCCGATACGTCCGCGGAAGTCGAGATTAGCACTCCGGAGGCGCCATGAGCCGCATAGGACACATACTGAGCGTTGTGACGGTCGCGTGGGCGTTCGCGGGGATTGCGGCGGCGCAGACGACGGTGGGCTTCGGCGGGGCCGCGTCGGACGGGCCGGAAAGCCTGGCCACGCCCGTGATCGCGGTGAGACTCTCGGCGGCCTCGACCGAGGAGGTGACGGTGCACTACAGCGTCACCGGTGGCACGGCCACGCGCGGGGATACGCCCGCCGAGCCGGCGGACTACGCGCTGGCCGACGGCGACCTGACGTTCCCGCCGGGCGCGGTGACCAGGACCATTCCCATCGCGGTGGTGGATGACGACAAGGTCGAGGAACCCGAAACGGTGCTGCTGACCTTGTCTGCGCCCACGAACGCGACTTTGGGCGCGCAGAGTACGCACACCTTCACGATCCGCGACGACGACGCCGTGATCACCCCCGTGGTCGAGTTCGGCGCGACCGCCTCCGCGGGCAAGGAGAATCTGGGCACAGCCAAGCTCGTGGTCCAGGCGTACCCCCCGCCGGAAGACGCGGTAAGCGTGGATTACAGCGTGTCCGGGGGCAGCGCCTCCGCAGGCGACGACTATGCCCTCGCGGCGGGCACCTTGACCTTTGCGGCGGGCGAGACCGTGAAGGTGATTCCCCTGGCCATCGTCGACGATGACGACGTCGAAGGCAACGAATCGGTCACGGTCCGGCTATCGAACGCGCAGGGGGCCGTGCTGGGCTACAAGGAAACGCATACCTTCACGATTATCGACAACGACAAGGCGCCCGATATCCGGGTCTCGTTCCAGGCGCCGAAGTCGTCCGTAAAGGAAGACGTCGGCACGGCCACGTTTACGGTGATCGTGACCGGCGGACCCATCGGCGAGGCGGTTACGGTTGATTACGGCATTTCCGGCGGCAGCGCGCAGACTGGGGGCGATTTCACGGCGGCCGGCGGCTCGCTGACCTTCACGGGCACGGACACCGTGAAGACCTTTACGGTGGATATCACCGACGACACCAAGGTCGAGCCACCGGAGACCCTCGGCTTCTTCCTTACCAATCCCGTCAACGCGAAGCTGGGCACCTACGCCTTCCACGAACTGACCATCCTCGACAACGATCTGCCGTTGGTGTCGTTCGTGCAGGCCGCGTCGGGAGCCGAGGAAGGAAGTGGCGTGGCCGTGGTGGGCCTGCAACTCTCGGAGGCGTCGTTCGAACCGGTGCTGGTGGACTACTCGCTGGGCGGCACGGCGACGCAGGGCGAGGACTATTCGCTTCGCAAGGGCACCGTGACCTTCAAGCCGGGCGATACCGTGGCGCCGATCGCGCCCGACATACTCGAAGACGAAACGGACGAGCCGGACGAGACGCTCGCGTTGACGCTGGGGGTCCCGCTCAACGGGAAGCTCGGCGAGATCGTCGCGCACACGTTGACCATCCAGGACAACGACGAGCCCGAGAAGCCGTCCGTATCGTTCGAAGTGGAATCCACGCTGAACGACGAGTTTGTCCCGGAGCTCAAGATCGCGGTGCAGCTCTCGCACGAGATCGAGCAGGACGTGACGGCGACGGTGATCGTGGATGGCACCGCGACGGGCGGCGAAGACTATCGCGTCGAATCGGAGACGGTGACGTTCCGCGCCGGGAGCACGCGCACCTTCGTAACCGGCTCGGTGACCGACGACAAGCTGGACGAAGCCGAGGAG
>JAVEWL010000837.1:0-2759 GCA_034004565.1 FCB group bacterium
TATGCGTTGCAGAGGTTGCGGCGGATGGTTGGATTTTCGGGCGCGAGCTCGATGGCTTTCGAGAAGGCGTCGATGGCCTCCGGCCACTCGCCGGCGGAGTAGTGCTGCGCGCCAACGGTGTTGAAGTTGGCGGCGGACTCCTCCTCGGCGCCCGTGCCGGCCGCTGCGGCCAGCACGAGCGTCGTCAAGAAGATTCGCCACCAAGGCGACGATTTACTATTCCGGTAAGAGCGCAATCGCTTCAATCTCGACCTGCACATCCAAGGGAAGGCGGGCGACTTGCACGGTGGTCCGGCAGGGGAAGTCGCTCGTGAAATACTGCTTATAGAGTTCGTTCAGCTTCGGGAAGTTGTTCATGTCGGCCAGGAATACGGTGACCTTCACGATGTGGGCAAGATCGGTGCCGGCGTCTTCGAGGGTCAACTTCACGTTTTCCAGCGTCTGACGGGCTTCGTCTTCGAATGTGCCGCGGATGGGACCGC
This sequence comes from FCB group bacterium, assembly GCA_034004565.1. Taxonomy (GTDB): domain Bacteria; phylum Hydrogenedentota; class Hydrogenedentia; order Hydrogenedentales; family SLHB01; genus JAVEWL01. Next base: position 483 of record JAVEWL010000837.1, read on the forward strand.
TGCCGTCCGGCGCGAGGCAGATCTGTCCGGAGATAAATACCATGTTCCCGGCGACGACGGCCTGGGAATAGGGGCCTGTTGCGGCCGGGCCCTTCTGGGCCGGAACGCAGCGTTTCTGCATGTTGAACTCCTTCCGCGATGAAAATGTATTGCGCCCAAAAACACGACGTCTCTGACCGCATGTCCAGAGACTCCAAACGGTACCACAGCGCGTGGGGTCGGTCAAATGAGCGGCCTTGCAAAAAGGTCTTGACACGGGACCGCGTTGGATCTACCTTAGTGTTGTTATTTACCTATCTATCCGGAAAAGGCCGCAGCGGGCTATTGACCCTATTCCGCTTGCAGTTTCCGGTGCCCACGATGTTTTTTTTCGTACTCCCCCGCATGAAGTCTTATTCAGGAGGAAACCGTCATGCGTACCCTCGTACCTACCCTCGTTCATATGGTGTGTGTCGCGCTGACCGTTGCGTTCGTGGCCGCGCAGGCTTCGGCGCAGGTACTGGCCGAGGCGCCGCCTTCAACCGGGTCAAAGCTCGTGAAGGGGCTCGATGTGCAGCCCTTCCGGATCACCACGGACTCGGAGGAAGCCCAGGCCTGGTTCAACCAGGGCTTGCTGCTGCTCTATGGGTTCAACCACGGTGAGGCCATTCGGTCGTTTACCGAGGCTGCGTCGCTCGACCCCGATGCGGCGATGCCCTGGTGGGGAATTGCGTATGCGAACAATATGCACATCAACATCCCGGTGATGAGCGAGGCGCAGTGGAAGGCTTCGCACGAAGCGGCGCAAAAGGCGCTATCGCTGCTGGACGAGGAGACCGATTTGGAGCGCGCGCTGGTCGAGGCCGAGGCGACGCGTACGACGTGGCCCGTGCCGAAAGAGCAGCGTCCGTATGACGAGGCGTTCGCCAAGGCGATGGCGGAGGTTTACGCGAAATATCCGGACAACCCGGACGTGGCGGTACAGTACGTCGAGTCGTTGATGAACCTGCAGCCCTGGGATTATTGGACGGAGGATTTGAAGCCGAAGGGGAGCGGCGCGGAGATGGCCCGCGTGCTCGAGCGCGCGATGGAGGTGAACCCCGGTCATCCGCAGGCCTGCCATTTGTACATCCACGTTATGGAGGCCGGTCCGGCGCCGGTCAAGGCGGAGGCCGCCGCGGACCGTTTGCGCGACAAAGGGACGGCCGCGGGGCACCTGGTTCACATGCCGTCGCATCTGTACGCGCGCGTGGGGCGGTATGCGGACGCGGTGCGATCCAATGAAGCCGCGGTGGCCGCGGACGATGCCTTTCTTAAGATTGGCACCGAACCGGGCGCGTACTACGTTTATCACGCCCATAACCTCCACTTCCTGTCCTTTGCCGCGATGATGGAAGGCCTGTACGAGCCGGCACTGGCCGCGGCGGAACGATTGGAGAAGGCCGTGCCGGAGCATTGGCTCGATCAATTTGCGCCGCTGATCGAGGGCATCATCCCTTCGACGTATCACGTGATGATTCGCTTCGGCAAGTGGGAGGATATTCTCAAGAAGGAGGCCCCGAGCGAGAAGCGTCCCTTGATGCTGGCCATCCATCATTACGGCCGGGGCATCGCGTTTGCGGCGACGGGGCGCACCGAGGAGGCGCGCGCCGAATTGGCCGCGTTCGATGCGCAGTGCAAGAAGGTGCCCGAGGAATGGTTCGTGTTCTCGAACAAGGCGCACGACGTGCTGCCCATCGGCCGCTCCATGCTCGAGGGCGAGCTGGCCTACCGTGAAGGCCGAAAGGAAGACGCGTGGGCTTCGTTACGGAACGCCATGGCGGCCGAGGATAAGCTGCTGTACGACGAGCCGCCGGGCTGGATGATTCCGGTGCGCCACTCGATGGGCGCTCTGTTGATGGAATCGGATCGCTACGCGGAGGCCGAGGCCCTGTACCGGGAAGATCAGAAGAAGCATCCCGGCAACGGCTGGTCGCTCCTGGGCCTGAAGCAATCCCTCGAGGCCCAGGGAAACAGCCCTGAAGCCACCGAAGTGGTCGCCAAACTCGACAAGGCCTGGGAACGCGTTGAGGTTAGGCCGACGAGTTCTTGTCTTTGCGCCCCCCTCGTAGAATAAACCAAGGAAGTCGTTAGCCGCTCACGTGCCGGGCACCCTCTCCTTTTCGGAGAGGGTGCCCGGGTCACCTGACCGCGTCAGTACCCGTTTGCTGCGCAAAATGCGATGGATCACTCCAAACACCCACCCTCGGACATGCCACGTCCAAACTTGTTTGGGGGTGCTTCAAGCGCAATGCGATC
>JAVEWL010000082.1:0-12599 GCA_034004565.1 FCB group bacterium
GGCGTCGGACATCTGGCAATCCCCCCGACGGACATTGTACACAAGCGTGCTTGCGTACCGTGTATCGGACGCCGATCCGTGCCCTTACGCCAACACCCCCTAACCCAAGGCAAGAGCCCGTGTGGGGCCGCCGCCCTCGGCTGCCATTATTAAGCTCTTGGCACTACTTGGCAGCCGAGGGCGGCTGCCCCACACGGCCTCTTCCATTGGGTTAGGGGGTCCAAAGTGCAAAGTGGGCGAAAATGGGGGTTTTGAAACCGGTTTTTTGAGAAGATAGGCCTTATGCGCGGCGCGAGGTTCAAGATAGGAACGAAATCGTGAAAAGCAGAATACATTCCGTGGTGCTTGCGGCATCCCTTTGTTTTTCTTGCAACGCCGGGGCCCTTTCCATCGAGGCGCAGGGTGGCTGGGATCCAGAGCGATGGCTTGCCTTGGTCAAACAATGCAGCGAGACCATCCTGCGGGACGCGCCCGATCGCTACGGCGCCACGCATACGCCGCTGTGGATTGGCATCATCGATCCGAAGACTCACGGCCTCCTCGAGCAGAAGCCGCCCAATTGGCAGCAGGATTGGGATGCCGAGGACTATATCCTCACCGCGCAGGGCTGCAACATGTATCGCGACATGCCCACGCTCAGGGCATTCTACGAAGTCTCCGAGCTTACCGGAGACGCCCGCTTCAAGGAGGTCGCGGATGCCTACCTCCGCTTCTACCTCGAGAACATGCCCAGCAAGACCACGGGCCTGTTCCCCTGGGGCGAGCACATGTCCTACAACACGGTGCGCGACCGTATTGTCCAGACCCGCCACGAGATGGAGCGCAACCTTCCCGAGTGGGAGATGCTCTGGCAAATCAAGCCCGAGGCCGTGCAACGCGAGATCGAGGCGGTGCGCCGCATCAGCGTCTACGACAACGAGAACTACGTCTTCGACCGCCACGCGAACTACTACACCGGCGAGCTCGACCCGCTGCCGGTGCGCGGCGCGTACATCAAGCATTCGGGCCTGTTCACCTACGCATTCATGTTTCTCTATTCGAAGACGCGGGACCCGCAGCACCTCGAATGGACGCGCAAGATGTCCGATGCCTATTGGCGGCACCGGAATCCCGACACCCAACTCATCCCGGGCTACATCTCCCTTCACGGCGGCGCCAGCGACAGCACAATCCAACTGGCCCTCGCGGACTGCCTCCTGAAGGCACTCGAATTTTACCGCGATCCCGTTGTCGAGGAGCGCGCGCTGGGCATGGTCGATTCATTCCTCAAGTATGGCTTCAACAAGGACACCGGCGTCTTTGCCAATACGCTCGACCCCGCAACCGGCAAGATAACGAAGGAAGGCCCCACCACCTGGGCCCTGGGCGAGTCCAGCGATGCCTTTCGCCTGCTCGCATGCCTCGACGCGTACAATCTTACCGGCGACCCGCGTTACCTCGAGCCCCTCCGGCCCGTGGTCGAAACCTTTGCCAAGACGCCTCCGCCCCCTAGTGCCGCAAACGAAACCATTGCCACGTGGCTCGATGTCCTGTTCAAAGCCTACCGCGCCACGCACGACGCCTACTTCCTGCGCCAGGCCCGGAGCCTCGCCAATTGGGCAGCCGACAACGTCATTCGCGACGGCCTCATCCTCGAAAGCGCCAACGGATACGTCTACCAGGCCAAGTCCCGGCCCGGCTTGCTGATGCAGGCGTTGCTCGAGATGTATCGCCTGGAAAAGGACGAACCCCTTCACTGGACCGCTCCCGGCCACATCGCTCCGGGAGAAACCCTCACCGTTTGCGCCGTATCGAAGCGCGAAGGCTTGCGGATAGCGTGGCAACTGCGAGATGGGATGGAGGGCGTTGCTGAAGGCATGCTCGCGGACGGCCGGTACACCTTCGCGATTCCGCTCGACACAAACGTCGCGCAAGGACCGCTCGAACTCCGTTTCAGCGCCTCGGACGCGCCCGATCTCGGTACCGGCGAAGTGCTCGTCACATGCGACCCCGACGGGCCGGCGTTTGCGGATTGGGAATTCCCCGCGCTGTTGGATCGCACGCAGCCGCTTACGGGCTCCGTGCGCATTATGGATTCCGTCGGGGTCATCGATGCTAAATGCATCTATCCGGGCGGCAGCGTTGACTGCGTTCTCACCGACAACGGCCCCTACACGTTTACCATTCCGCCCACCGCAGACCCCGCCGCAAAGGAGGTCACTTTCCAAATCGCGGCACGCGGCAATGCCGCATGGCCTATTGAGTCGAAGTCGCCGTTGCAGTCGGTTGCCCTCTCGGATCATGCGAGCGTTGGCATCTCCGGCGAGGCGGGTGTGGCCGCAACGGTGCCCGTCGAAGGCTGGGATCTTCGCGTTAACTACGAGCCGTTCTGCCAGATCTCAGACGCGTACCTTCAGCTCGATCGCGTTGGCCGCAACCCTCAAGGCGATGAGGGCCTTCCCGCGCGCACGCTCAGCCCCTTCTTCGTCGCGTGGCCCGACAATCTCGTATGCGCCGGCACACAAGTGAAACTCTGCTACACCTATCCCGCGGACGCCGCGCGCGAGATACTCGATTCCACCCTCGGCGCATACGAATGGAAAGACGGAAAGTGGGGGAGGGTGCTCGTGCAAGACACCGATCCCGCTTCGAAGACAGTCAGCTTTCTCGCCAACAACGGCGGCACGTTCGTTGTCGGCGGCGAGACCCGCGGCCTCTGGCGGCGCACCTTCAGCGGGGCGCTGCTCAACTCGCCTGCCGCCGCGCGCGTCTCGGCCGACGGTCGCCTGGCCGTCATCTGCAACACCGGCGCAAGCGACGGCATCCTCTACGCGCTCGACGGAGCGGGGGAGACCCTCTGGACCTACGACCCCGACTCCGCACAGCCCTTCCCGACGGTCGCCGACCTCGACGGCGATGGGCTCGATGAAATCATCGTCGGCGGCCGCTCGCTGACGGTTCTGCAACACGACGGCGCGATCCTGTGGCGCACTGACACCGGGCCCGTGGGCAGCCCGGTCGTCGGCGACCTCGACGGCGACGGCAAGCCATTGTGGCGCGTGCCGGTGCTTGGGCAAGCTCTCGCGGGTTGCGCAGCCGCCGATCTCAACGGCGACAGTTTGGACGAGTCCATCTTCATCTCCCGCGACGACAACCAGGGCGTCATGACCGCCGTGTCGCCCGACGGGCGAGTAACCTGGTCCGTTCCCGTCACGCGCGAAGGCGATTGGAGCCCCATGGTGGCCGACCTCGATCCCGCGCCCGGCCCCGAAGTCGTGGCGCAGGACGCGGACCGCGTAAGCCTGGCGCTTTTCGGCCCCCAAGGAAAACTCGTTCGAAAGATAGCCCTCGAAAGCCGCACCACCATGACCCCTGTTCCACTCGACCTCGACGGCCAAGGCGGCCTTGACTTGCTCCTCGCCTGCAACGAGAGCCGAAAAATCTGGGCGCACGCCAACGACGGCACCCCGCTCTGGACCTACACCTCCTTCAGCATTAACTTGGGCGGAACCAAATTCAAAATGGGCGGTTCACTCCTCGTGGCCGATATCAACGGCGACAGCAAACTCGAAGTGGTCGGCGGCGACGACGAAACCTGGTTGAATGCCGTTCGCACCGAGCTTCCCTGCAAACCCTACGAGGTTGTTAACGGCCAATACCACGGCGACGCGCGCCACAGCGCCAATTACGTTAGGTGAATAGCCACAAAAGAACGCAAAGAACGCAAGGAAGACATTCCTCTTCTTTGCGTTCTTTGCGTTCTTTTGTGGCAAATTGTCTTGATTGACACAGCTCCCGCCAAGAGAGTGTAATGCGTGAATTGCCCTATGGACGTTAAGGAGAACACAAATGACCAACGCGGAGTTCAATCGCAGGACCTTCCTCGGGATAGCCGCAGGCACCCTCGGCTGGGCCGCCACGGGATTCGCGCAACCCGCCCTGGCCCTGGCGCCGCTCCCGAATCGCACCGGGTTCTCCTTCCTGCATTCATACGAATCCACGGGCCGTTACTGGAAAGGCATCGAAAAGGCGGGCCTCGTCCGCCCAACCAACGGCGTCCGCTTGGTCAATTCTCCCTTCGGCGACGACAACCGGCGTTTCAACACCACCGCCGCCATCGGCAGCCCGCTGCACGCCATCCTCATAGAACGCAAGCCTTGGTTTGTCATCGACCGTGTCGCCGGCGGTTCTCCCTACAACGCCTATGAATTCGACAAGGCGCTCATAGGCGAGTATGTGAAACTCCTCGGCGACAAGTTCCTCGGTGGACAGGTCCATGAAGTGTTGTCCAACGTCCACAACGACTGGAACCGCTTCAAGAAGGCCAACGCGGAAAAGATCGCCGAGCCCATCAATCCCGACGACTTCAAAGACTATTTCGATTGGAGCAACCAGGCGCGCTGGCTCGAATACGGCACGCTGGAAGACTATCGCGACCGCACCTATCCCGCCGACGAGAAGGCCTTCTGGGTCGAGGCCGAATACGCGGTGCGCCGCCAGGCCGAACGCTTCGGCGGACGCTTCTCCTACGCCGAAGGCACGGGCTACGGCGAACTCGCGTGGACCCATTTCTACCACTTCGGCGCGGCGTCCTGCTTCGTGGAGGTGGGCCCCTGGGCCTCGGCGCAAAGTCAATTCTCCATCGCCGCCGCACGCGGCGCGGCCCGCGCGGCAGGCAAGCCCTGGGGCGTCTTCTACGCGCCATGGGGCCCAGACGGCTGCACAAGCTGGGTCGAACCGTCCGAATCCTCCTGGCAGGCGCCCAAGGCATCGTTGGACGAAAGCGGCTGGCCCGTCGGTCCCGACAAAGGGCCTTCGAGCGCCTTCCAGCGCCGCGTTTTCTTCCACACGTACCTTTCCGGCGCTTACACGCTCCACGAAGAGTGGGGCGCCGAAGGCAACCTCAGCGACCTTGATGCGGGCACGCTATCGTCGTACGGCAAGGTCACGCGCGATTTCCTCAATTTTCAGGACGCGAACCCCGACGTCGGCGAACCGTTTACGCCCATCGCGGTGCTGGCCGAGGCCGTCCTGCCGCCGGACACGGGCGCCTGGACGGAGGTTAAGAAACTACTGTTTGCGCCATCGGCCTTCGACGAAGCGCAATCCGCGCGGCCATCGTCCAACAAGGCCGAAGCCGTCTGTTATTCGCCCATGAACTTGCCGGAAATGTTCGACATCGTGCCGGCCGATGCGCCCGCCACGCTCCTGCAAAGCTACGCGACTGTCATTCCCGTGACGGAAGCCGATTCGGCTGCGAAGCTGCGGGAAGCGGCTGACCGGCTCTGTCCGTTCCAACGGAAGACCAGCCTCTCGATGCAGATCAACCGTCGCGCCTCCGACGGCGCCTGGATCCTGGGCCTCTACAACCCCTGGGGCGCCACCCGAGGCGACGTGGACAACAGCGGCAGCGTCCTCGACCCGGAATGCGCCCAAAACGACACCATCACCGCCAAACCTGGCGTGCAAAGCGCGCGTATCCTCCACGCCTGGCCCGAAGGCACGACCGCCCGAGTCGAAAACGACGCGATCGCCTGCGATGTGGGCCCCGGCGGCACCCTGATCCTGGAGGTCCTGCTTAAAACGTGACGAACGGTAGGGGACATGCCACCTCCAAACTTGTTTGGGGGTGCTTAAGGGTAGTGGAGAAGACTCGAGCTATCGCTTCAAACTTCAAGCACCCCCAAACAAGTTTGGAGGTGGCATGTCCTCAGGGAAGCCCGCAACCCCTCCGTTTGATTTGTCTTCGCGCCGTCTGGTACTTTAGCCGCGCCGCTCGTTTCCTATCCAACCGGCGGGACGGCATGTATTAGTCGCCGGCAGCACAGCGGAGTGTGGCCAAGGACGCGCGGCGTTTCCTGAAGTTCTTCAAAACGGTTTTTGACCTGACGGTAATGCTCTATCAACCGAAGTCAAAGTGGATGCTTGCGCAATGGTGGGGTGTACCCGGCATCGCGCATATGGGCGGCATCCTGCGGCCAAGAGCGGGGGAGAGTCGAGATGGCGCGGATTCTCGTACTGGACAATCTGAGTGAAGAAGGTGTCGAAATCTTTAAGCAGGCGGGGTTCGAGGTCGACGTCAAGCCGCCTCAAAAGCCCGCCGAACTCGCCGCGATCATTGGCGACTACGACGGCCTCGTCGTGCGCAGTGCCACCAAGGTGACCCCGGACTCGATCGCGAACCCTGGCCGCCTCAAGGTCATCGGCCGCGCCGGCGCCGGCACCGACAACATCGACAAGGAAGCCGCCACCAAGCACGGCATCGTCGTGATGAACACCCCCGGCGGCAACACCATCTCGACCTGCGAACATACCTTCGCCTTGATGGCGTCGCTCTGCCGCAACATCCCCAAGGCCCACCAGTCGATGATGGAAGGTCGTTGGGACCGCAAGATCTTCATGGGTACCGAGCTGTTTGGCAAGACGCTAGGTGTGGTCGGCGTGGGCCGCATCGGCGGCGCCCTCGCGAAGCGCGCGCAGGCCTTCGAGATGAAGGTCATCGCCTTTGACCCGCTGCTGACCCAACTCAAGGCCGAATCGCTCGGCGTCGAACTCGTCACCCTGGATGAACTCTACGAGCGTGCCGATTTCATCAGCATCCACGCGCCCAAGAGCGAAAAGACCAACAACATGATCCGCGCTGAACAGATTGCGAAGATGAAGCCGAGCTGCCGCATCATCAACTGCGCCCGCGGCGGCATCGTCAACGAGCAGGATCTCGCGCAGGCCCTCAAGGATAAGGTTATTGCCGGCGCCGCGCTCGACGTGTACACCGCCGAGCCCTTTGCAGACAATCCCTTCCTCGGCCTCGACAACATCATCATGACGCCGCACCTGGCCGCATCCACCGACGAAGCCCAGCTTACCGTGGCCGTCGACATCGCGCACCAGATGGTGGACTACCTGACCACCGGCGCCATCGTAAACGCCGTCAACGTCCCGAGCCTCGACAGCGAGACCCGTAAGCAGCTTCAACCGCTCCTGTTCCTCGCCGAACGCCTCGGCAAGTTCCAGTCGCTCTACATGCAGGGCAAGCCGACCTCGATGGAAGTGGTCTACGCCGGTGATATCGGCGTCACCGACACCTATCCCATCACGGCGGCTATCCTCACGGGTTTCCTGGAACCGCTCGTTGAGACCGTCAACTCCGTCAGCGCCCCGAGCATGCTTAAGGAGCACGGCATCGAGTTCAGCGAGACTCGCAGCGCCCAGCCGTCCGATTACGCCTTCACGATCGGCGTGAACCTCGTCACCGACACCGAGACGCACCGCATCGCCGGCACCCTGTTCGGCAAGGACGACCCGCGCATCTGCAGCATCGACGGCACCCGTGTCGACGCCAAGCCGGAAGGTTGGATGGTGGTCTGCATGAACGACGACAAGCCCCTCATCATCGGGCGCGTCGCCACGGCCCTCGGCGAGGCCGGCATCAACATTGCAAACCTGATGCTGGGCCGCGACGAGCGCGGCGGCCGCGCCTCCACGATTTTGAACGTGGACGAGGCCGTACCCGATGATGTGATGGAAAAGATTCGCAAGGTGCCCCACGTAAAGCAGGCGCGCCTCGTAGCCCTGTCGTAGACCAGAGAACAAATCCTGTGGCACCCCCAGGCACGCCCTGGGGGTGCCCGGACATGAGGGAGTTTCCATGGCGCAGTACAAACTCATCCAGGTGCCCGAAGGCGACAAGATCCGAGTCGATGCCCAGGGCAAGCTTCAGACCCCCGACCGTCCCATCATCGGCTTCATCGAAGGCGATGGCACGGGACCGGATATCTGGCGCGCCTCTCAGCGCGTGTTCGACGCGGCCGTCGAGAAGTGCTACGGCGGGAAACGCCGCATCGCCTGGATGGAACTGTTCGCCGGCGAGAAGGCCAACGGCCTTTTCGGCACCTACCTGCCCGACGAGACCCTCGAAGCCATCGAGGAATTCGTCGTGTCCATCAAGGGGCCGCTGACCACCCCCGTCGGCGGCGGGTTCCGGAGCCTCAACGTCACCCTGCGCCAGAAGCTCGATCTCTTCGCCTGCGTCCGCCCCGTGCGGCACTTCGCGGGCGTGCCCAGCCCCGTTTGCGAGCCCGATAAGGTCGACATGATCATCTTTCGCGAGAACACGGAAGACGTTTATGCCGGTTTTGAACTGAAGAAGGACTCGCCCGAGGTAAAGGCCTTCCTTGAATTTGCCGAAAAGACCTACGGATGGCAGATCCGCGCCGATTCGGGCATCGGAGTCAAACCCATTAGCGAGTTCGGCTCCAAGCGCCTTATCCGGTCCGCGATCCGCCATGCCCTCGAGCACGGACGCAAAAGCGTTACGCTCGTGCACAAGGGCAACATCATGAAGTTCACCGAGGGGGCCTTCAGAACCTGGGGCTATGAATTGGTCAAGGAAGAGTTTGCCGATGTGGCTGTCGGCTGGGACGATTGCAACGGGCAACCCGGCGACAAGATCCTCGTCAAGGACACCATCGCCGACATCTTCCTCCAGCAAATTCTGACCCGCCCGACGGACTTCGAAGTGGTGGCGACCATGAATTTGAACGGGGACTACATGAGCGACGCGCTGGCCGCCCAGGTCGGCGGCATCGGCATCGCCCCCGGCGCCAACATCAATTACGAAACCGGCGTGGCGATTTTCGAGGCGACCCACGGCACGGCGCCCAAGTACGCGAACCTCGACAGGGTCAACCCGAGCAGCGTGATCCTTTCGGGCGTCATGATGTTCGAGCACCTGGGATGGACCGAAGTGGCCCGCGGCATTACCGACGCCATGATCAGGACCATTGGCCAGAAAAAGGTGACATACGACTTCGCCCGCCTCATGGAGGGGGCCACGGAAGTGAAGTGCAGCGAGTTCGGCACCGCGCTCATCGAGAACTTGTAGGGCGGTACGGCGCGCTATGCTTTCGTGAACATACACGGATGAATGGAACGGCCGAGCTATGGCCGGAACGAAAGCGAGTGAAGAACGCATGGAACCGTTGGACCTGGGCACCAAGGATGCGCAACAACGTCTCGTGCGCTTGTACCGTTACGCGCAAGTGGGACACTGCGTCAACAGCGTCACGCACGACGTAAACAACTTCCTCGGCGCCATCATGGCCTATGCCGAACTCGTCGGCATGGAATCGGCCCTGCCGCCCGAGTCCACGCGCATGATCGAGGAGATCCTCGGCGCGGTCCGCAAGGCCAGCAACCTCATGAACGGCCTGACCTCCATCGCCCGGCGCGACAAACCCAACTCCAACCTCGTCGATCCCGGACACCTCGTCGAGCACGTGGTTGACCTTCGGCGCTACGACCTGCGTTCCGCTCAGATCCCCATCGAGACCAATTGCGATGCCGGGCTGCCGATGGTCCTGCTCGACGAGCCCAAAATCGAGCTGGCGCTCATCTACCTCATCGCCAACGCCATGGACGCCGTCCGCGAATTGCCCACGCGCCTCATCAAGGTTCGCGTACGTGGCATGGAAAACGGCGTCGTCATCGAAGTCTGGAACAACGGCCCCGTCGTTCCCGAAGAGGACTACGAACGCATCTTCGAGCCCTTCTTCACCACGTGGGACCAGGACCACATCGGCCTTGGCCTTACCGTCGCCCGCGATATCGCCCGCCTCCACGGCGGCGACCTCAGCTACGATCCCAGCCGAGGCTTTATCCTGGGCCTTCCCCGCGAATCCGCTCAGAAAGCCTCGGGCGATCTGGCGCTGAGATAACTGTTCATCACCACCCCCGAATCGGCCAACCGCGATCGGGGGTGCTATCTTTCAGAAAGCGGTGCGCATCCTAAAGCAATGGGTCTTATAGGCCTTATGGGTCTTATGGGAATCCCATCCGGCCCATAAGACCCATACGACCCATTAGACCCATTGTCATAAAGCCCGGCCGCAGCCCTATTCTCCAAGTGCCTCCACAACAAAACTCCGCGTCTCCCGCGCACGGAACGGCAGCTCAAACTCTGTCCCCTCCATCGCATCCCCGCCCGGAAACACCTCGCGCAAACGAACCTTCCCCGGAAACACCAGGCGCTTTGCCCCGGCTTCCGCCGCGTGCAGCGACACCATCCCATGCCCCGCATAAAACGCGTCGTTGTTCTCCGAATAGACGTGCGCGCCTGCCGCCCGGGCCGCCTCACGCAGACGTGCCATTGGCGGATTCGAAGTGTTGGCGCCGAAAACCTTGTCCTCAACCCGTCGCCAAGCCTCCTCCGACGCGGGCAACTCCGGTGTCGGCCCGAAGAACACCAGCGTCCTGCCATCCAGCTTCAGCGCCCTGATCGCATGGCGCTCCTCAGACGACAGATCAAACGCATCCGTAAACACATACATCCGATGCCGCGGAACCTTGGGCAGATCGCTCAATAAATACGTGTGATACGGCGCCCCAAGCCGCGGCAGCGCCGCAAAGAAGCTCACCATCTCATTCAGATAGGGTGCATCCGGCGGCATCCGGTACGTGCTCTTGTCGTCCAGAAACACCGCCACCTCGACCGCCGGCTCCCAGTTCGACTGCTTTGCCTCCCCAAACGCCCGAAACTCACCGAGCCGTGCCATGACCGCCGGATCGTCGTGCCAACCGCCCGCCATGTCGAACCACCAGATGCCCGCCCGCTCCGTGTGCGTATGCGCAAACTCCCGCTCCAGCACGTGCAGCGTTTCATCGAGCGTACCGGCTCTTCCCAATTGATCCACCGCAAGATGCGTCCGGTTATCCGCCTCGTCCCACCAAAACTTGCCGTGGAGTTTCACCGAATCCGTCGCGGACATGAACGTGCTGGTGCCGCCGGGTCCTCGGTCCGAATACATCGCAGGGCCGCAAAGGAAATCCACATCCGGACACTCCAGCAACTCGCGCAGACCTAGATGCTGGCTTTCCTGAACCTTCCCGCCGTACTGCGCAAGGTACCCGTAGAAATAGCCCACCACGAAATCACGCCCGCCGCCACGCTTGGCCGCCGCCGCGATGGCCTCCATCGCCTCCACCGGTTGCCGCCAATAGAAATCGTAGAAGTCCATCACGTCCTGCCATTCCGGCGCCTGCCGGAACAGCGCGCTTGCGCCCTCGCGCCGTGCCCGCGACGGAATCACGGCATCATCAATGCGAATCGGCCCGCCCCAGGCCGCGCTCAGCGCCTCGTCCGTCCGGTATTTCGCCCGCAGATACTTCCGCCACGCCGTCCGCGCCGGCTTCGAGAAATCACCCCGCAGATTGTCCCACAACCCCCACGACTGCCACTCCGCCGTGTATCCGGTGCACGGATGAATACCGATGACGTGATCCCGATAGCCCGACGCCCTCAGATACCGCACATACGCCTCGACCCATTTGCACGCGTCGTCCAGCCAGACCTCCGAGAACATGCTCTGCGGTCCAACCGTCCCGTCGTCGAAAACCACCCGCTCTTCAGGGTGTTTATCGAGCCACCATTGCGGGGCGCCGACATTCACGCGGGGAAACATCAGCGCCTTCGGCTGCTGCTCGAGCACCCGCAGAAACGGCGCATCGCACTGGCTCGCATCAAAACCCTCCGGCGCATTCCCCATCCCCGCATCAAGCGTAAAGAAGCGAACCCCCGTCTCCGCGAACTGTTTGTAATGCCGGTCCAGATCGCCCCCGGCCGTCAGGTAGGCAAACGGAAACTCCCGCGCCCCGTTCACAAACAACGCCGGCTCGCCGTCTTCAACCCGGACTTCCGCCCGGCAGGGCAGGGGAGATATCCCCTCCGTCTGCCCCAACACGCCCGTCAGCATCACCAACCAGACCATTGCCGCACCTCCTTCCTCACACCCCCCATAATAGCCCCTTCCACTTCATATCTCCCATACTTCTCATGATTCCCATACCTCCCATTCCCCAAACCAAACAAAAAGCCCGCGGAGGCAACCGCCCACCGCGGGCTTACAAAAGGTCTCGGTCTATTACTGCTGCACGAGGCTCGAAAGCTGCATGATCGGCATGAACAACCCAATCACGATACCGCCCACCACAATACCCATCATCAGGATCAGGATCGGCTCAATCATGCTGGTCAACCCGTCAATCGCCGCCTTCACCTCCGAATCGAAGAAGTCGGAAATCTTGCTCAACATCGTTTCCAAAGCGCCGGTCTTTTCGCCGACGCCGATCATGCGCGTCACCATTGCGGGAAACTCGCCACTGCGCGCCAGCGGATCGGCAAGCGTCTCGCCCCCGCGCACGCTGTCGCCGGCCGCACGAATCGCCCGCGCGAACACCTCATTGCCCGAGGTCCGCTCGACAATCTCCAGCGCCGCCAGGATCGCCACGCCGCTGCGCGTGAGCGTGCTCAACGTCCGCGTAAAACGGCTGATCGCCACCTTGCGCAAAAGCTTCCCGAACACCGGCAGGCGTAGCTTGATGCGGTCAAGATTGTACCGTCCCGTCGGCGTGCGCCCATACAGCCGGACCAGGAACACCGCGCCGATGAACCCCGCCACCACAAACAGGCAGGCCGAGCTGCGCAACGTGTTGCTGATCAAAATCAGAAGCTGCGTCGGCAGTGGAAGGGCCTTGCCGAAACCGCTGAAGATTTCCGCGAATTGCGGCACCACCCAGACGATCAGGCCCGCCGCAATCAAAACAATCATGCTGAACGCCACCAC
>JAVEWL010000838.1:0-2758 GCA_034004565.1 FCB group bacterium
CACGAGGAGCCATCCGCCGGAGTGGGAGTGGGCCGCCGTTGGTGCGGGGCCAGCCTCCCGGACCAAACCCCGGCGGAACTCCGAGTGCAACCCGAAGGGGCGCCTCCTGACAGGAAGCGCCCGCCGGGGGCTAGGGGGCGATGGGGACGGAAGGGAGGATGGGATCAGGCACCTTGCGCAGAAGCAGCGGAGGCAGGAGCCCGCCGGCGAAGCCACGCGGTTCGAGCTGGACGATGAATGCCGTTGGGGCGCTTTTCCTGATACGCGCGGCAAGCCGGGCGCTGGCGCGCCGGGGAACGAGAACGTGCAGGATGAGCTTGCCGCCTTCGTGTCCCTCGGCCTGCCAGGTGGTCACTGGCCACTCGGCCCGCAATTCCTTGACCAGCGGAGCATCGGACGCGTTCAGAACGACCTGCATGAGGCGCTGTCCCAATGCAAGGCGGTCATCCACGACCGTGCCCAGGAACACGCCAAAGGCATAGCCAGCAGAGAAGACCACCATGCGCACGGGATTCCATGTGTCGCCCAGCATCAGGCCCAGGGCGAGCAGGTAGATGATGACTTCCACGAACGCGACCGCGGCCGCGGGGAAGCGGTAACCGCGAACGGCAAGGATGTTCCTCAGTGTTCCGAGGCACATGTCCGCCGTTCGCGCAAAGAAGAGAAAGAACAACTCCGCGTGCAGATTCATGACGGGGCTCCGACAGACTATCCGGGATCGCCAAAGGCTTCCGGTTGATAGAGGACTTCGAGGACGGTGCCCTGAAGGTCGCCGGCGGGGGCGCTCCAGGTGATGACATCGCCGGCGCGGCTGCCGAGCAGGGCGGCTCCGACAGGCGAGAGAATCGAGACCGTTTCGGGGAGATCGTCACTCCCCGCGGCAGCACTGGCACGAGGCCATGCGAGACGCAGGACCCGTGTTTGCCCGGTGCCGTGATACAAGAGGCGGACGTGGGAATTCATGGTAACGCAGTCCTGCGGCACGAGCGTGGGGTCCACGATGCGCGCGCCCGCAAGGGCCTCCTGCAGGCGGCGCACAACAGGGCTGCGCGAACCGCGTGGTCCCGCGGACTCGAGGAACATTTTGATCCGAAGCTGATCGTCGATCGTCAGTGTGGGACGCATGGCAAGAACCTTCCCCGCGCGCGCCTTGGCGCGCGGCAAATGAGAATGGGCCCGCCGTGGAAACACGGGGGACGGTTGAACTACGACATGGGGGAATGGAGCGTCAGGTGCGGCGCACGGCGAACAAACCAGGGAAACGGGTCAGGTCCAGCGTGCGCTCACGAATGGAAGAGGAGCGCGTCAGTAAGCAACAAGCCCTGCCGACTCATGCGAGCCGGCTCTTGCGTCAGCGAAGAAAGTTGGAGGGTCTTGTGCGTCACGAAAGAATCACCAGAAGAATGCTGCCCGGAGTGGAACACGGAGAAGGCGCGAAGTCAAGCGGCATGGGCGCTGCGAACAGGCAAAGCAGAGTGGTAATGCGAAATGGCGGTGGGGGTGGGATTCGAACCCACGGACCCTTGCGGGTCGCCGGTTTTCAAGACCGGTTCCTTAAACCGCTCGGACACCCCACCGCGCGGAAGCGGCGTTCTTTTGCAGGCCCGCCCCGGCGAAGGCAAAGGGGAAATGCGTGGGCCGGCTCAGGCAGCGCCCACGATCCCGAATCCGAATCGCTGGTAGAGCCCAATGGCGACCGGGCGGCGCGTGTCGGTCTGGAGATAGGCGGACGTATTGCCGAACGCGCGCAGGCGGAGCAGCGTGGCGCTGAGAAGTGCCTTGCCCAGTCCGCGCCCCTGATAGGCGGGCAGCACCGCGACCCAGTGAATGCGCCCGGCTTCGGGGCCAAACGGTGGCGACGACCACCACGCGGCCGAGGTGCCGACCAGGCGGCCGTCGTGCTCCAGATGGACGATGCGACGGCCGTGCTCGGCCGCGTCCGTGCCGAAGTGCCGCGCAAAGGCGTCGTCCGGGAACTCGTTGATCAAATCGGAAGCGCGCTGGATCGCCAGCCAGGCCGTCTCGTCCCCCGGCTGATGCCAGCGCAGCCCGAACCCGTCGGGAAGCACCACGGGCGGAATGGCCTCCAGCGTGGGCAGGACCATGATGATCGACGTGGGGCGGACCGGCGCGGCCACTATCCGGCCTCGCCCAAGCGCAGGTCGGGAACAAGGTAGTTCTGAACGTAGTCGCGCACGGCGTCCTCAAGCGTTGTGATCGGCGCGGTGTAGCCCGCCAGGCGGATCTTGCCGATCTCGGCCTGCGTGTGGTACTGGTACTTGCCACGCAGGGTTTCGGGCATGTCAACGTACTCGATCTCCGGCTCCTTGCCGAGGGCGGCGAAGATCGCGCGAGCGAGGTCGTTCCACGTGCGGGCCACTCCCCCGCCGGCGTTGAACAGTCCGTTGGCCGTGGTGTTTTCGAGCAGGAAGATCGTCATCGCCACGGCATCGCGCACATAGAGGAAGTCGCGCATCTGTTCTCCGTCCCCGAATTCCGGCCGGTCGGACTTGAAGAGGCGGATGCGGCCGGTGTCGCGAATCTGCTCGAAGCCCTTGCAGACGACGCTGCGCATGTCTTCCTTGTGCGCTTCGTTGGGGCCGAAGACGTTGAAGTATTTGATGCCGGCGCATTGATCGAGCAGGCGGGTACGCATCGCCCAGCGATCAAAGAGCTGCTTGGAGAACGCGTAGCCGTTGAGCGGGCGAAGCTGGTTGATGGGGCCAATGTCGCTGTAGCCGTGCTCGCCGCCGCCGTA
>JAVEWL010000083.1:0-12591 GCA_034004565.1 FCB group bacterium
AAATCAAGCACCCCAAAACGAGCCTGGGGGTGGCATATCCAATTGGGTTGGACCGTGGCGCTTAGGCTTCGACGGTGATGCCCATGCTGCGCGCGGTACCCGCCACCATGCTCATCGCGGTATCGATGTTGGCGGCGTTGAGATCCTTCATCTTCATCTCGGCAATTTCGCGGATCTGCGCCTTGTTGACCGTCCCGACCTTTTCCTTGTTGGGCTTGCCGGACGCCTTCGCCAGCTTCGCCGCACGCTTCAGCAGAACCGCCGCGGGGGGCGACTTCGTGATGAACGTGAAGCTGCGGTCGCCGAACACGGTGATCACAACCGGGATGATGAGTCCCTGCTGTTCCTTGGTGCGTTCGTTGTACTGCTTGCAGAATTCCATGATGTTCACGCCGTGCTGACCCAATGCGGGGCCGACCGGCGGCGCAGGATTCGCTTGTCCCGCGGGACATTGCAGTTTGACCTGCGCGACGATGTCGCGGGCCCTACCCTTAGCTGGCTTCGCCATGATTCCCAGTGCTCCGTATCAGTTAGATTTTCTCGACCTGCCAGAATTCGACCTCGATGCTGGTCAGGCGCTCGAAGATCTCTACCATCACCTTGAGGGTGCCGCGTTCCGCGTTCAGGTCGGCCACGTTGCCCACAAAATTCGTGAAGGGCCCGTCGATAATCTTGACCCGTTCGCCCTCTTCGAACTTCACCTTCGGCTTCGGCCGCTCGCGCTCGCCCCGGATCTCTTCCAGGATCGAGTTGACTTCGGCGTTGTCCAGAGGCACCGGGGCCGTACGCGAGCCGATAAACCCGCTGACGCCCGGGGTTTCCTTAATCATGTGCCACAGTTCGGCGTAGCGCTCGGGATGTTCCGGCAACTGCACCAGAACGTACCCCGGAAGGAACTTGCGCTTCGAGATCTTCTTCTCGCCGGACTTGATCTCGGCCACGTCTTCCTTGGGGACGAGGACATCGCCGAAAAGGTCCTGGACGCCCGCCTGTTCGGCGTGCACCATCAGGTTCTTGCGAACGTTGTCTTCCTGACCCGCATGGGCATGGAGCGCGTACCAACGGCGCTTGATCCCGTCATCCAAGGGCTTGGCGACGGGCGTCTCCTCCACGGGAGGCGCTTCCGCGGAGTCCACCGCGGACAACTCCGCCGGGGATTCCTCCCGGACGTCGTCCGGAGTCTCGGGATCGGACACGGTCGTTTCTCCCTGTTAGCCTAGCGAGCTGAGAAGCGCGAGCAGTACGCGCGAAAAAATGAGGTCATACACAAACGTAATGAGCCCGAAAATGCCCAGGACCATCATCACGATCGACGTGGACTGCTTAAGTTCGTTGCGCGAGGGCCACGCCACCTTGGCCATCTCAACTCTGACTTCGCCAAAGAAGTCCTTGAGACGGTCGAAGGCGCTCGAGCGCTCCGCCAGGGCTACGGTCTGCTTTGCCATGAACCTCACCTCATCCCATTGCACAAAATAAGAATATGGCAGGACTGGAGGGAATCGAACCCCCAACCTTCGGCTTTGGAGGCCGCTGCTCTGCCAATTGAGCTACAGTCCTGCGGAAAGGGCGCCGCAAAGCGCCCTTCTAATGGCAACGTCGCGGCCTACTTCGTTTCCCGATGCACCGTATGCTTGCGTTCAAATTTGCAGAACTTCTTGAGTTCAAGCTTCTCCGGCTTCTTGCGCTTGTCCCGCGAAGCCATGTAATTGCGCCGCTTGCACTCGGTGCACTGAAGAATGACAGTTTCTCGCATTGGTTAATCCAACTCTTCCGTCGGTTAGTCCAGAATCTTCGTAACCACGCCGGCGCCGACCGTGCGGCCGCCTTCGCGGATGGCGAAGCGCAGGTTTTCGTTCATGGCGATGGGCATAATCAACTCGCCCGTGATCGTGATGTTGTCGCCCGGCATGACCATTTCCACGCCTTCCGGCAGGTTCAGCGTCCCCGTCACGTCCGTCGTGCGGAAGTAGAACTGCGGGCGGTACCCGTTGAAGAACGGCGTGTGACGGCCCCCTTCTTCCTTCTTCAGCACGTACACTTCGCCTTCAAACTTCTTGTGCGGCGTAATCGACTTGGGCAGCGCAACCACCATCCCGCGCTCCACGTCCGTGCGTTCGATGCCGCGAAGCAAGAGCCCCACGTTGTCGCCCGCCTGCCCCTCATCGAGCAGCTTGCGGAACATTTCCACGCCCGTCACCGTCGTCTCTTTGACTTCTTCTTTGATACCGACCAAGTGAACCTTGTCGCCGGTGTGGATGCGCCCTTGCGCCACAGCGCCCGTCACCACCGTGCCGCGGCCCGTGATCGTGAACACGTCTTCGATCGGCATCAGGAACGGCTTGTCCAGCGCGCGCTCGGGCGTCGGGATGAACGCGTCCACCGCCTCCATCAGCTTCAAGACCGACTCGCGCCCCAGCACCGGGTCGCCGCCCTCGAGGGCTTCACGGCCGGAACCCCGGATGATGGGAATCTCGTCGCCGGGGAACTCGTAGCGCGACAGCAGTTCGCGCAGCTCCAACTCCACCAGGTCCAGCAGTTCCGGGTCGTCCACCAGGTCCACCTTGTTCAGGTACACCACGATGGCCGGCACGTTCACCTGGCGGGCCAAAAGGATGTGCTCGCGCGTCTGGGCCATGGGACCGTCGTCCGCGGCCACCACCAGGATCGCCCCGTCCATCTGGGCCGCGCCGGTGATCATGTTCTTGATATAGTCCGCGTGGCCAGGGCAGTCGACGTGCGCGTAGTGGCGCTGATCCGTCTCGTACTCGACGTGGGCGATGTTGATGGTGATGCCGCGTTCTTTTTCTTCGGGGGCCTTGTCGATTTGGTCAAAGGCCATGATCTTGGCCTTGCCGGTCTCGGCAAGAATCTTGGTGATGGCCGCCGTCAGGGTCGTCTTGCCGTGATCCACGTGGCCGATCGTCCCGATGTTTACGTGCGGCTTTGTCCGCTCAAACTTCGCCTTCGCCATCGCTCTGGAAATCTCCCTTAATGCCACCGCCGGGATTGTTGGTCCCGTGCGCACCGAGCCTCCCGGTGGAGGGTTCGCCACCACGGCGGGTCAGGCCTTAAGAAGTAACCACCGATGCCCGGAATCGGCACCGGCCGCCCGGACACATATCAACTACACAAATCCGTCGTTCTCTGTCCGCCGAAGCAAACAAAGAAAATGGAGCCCACGAACAGAATCGAACTGTTGACCCCCTCCTTACCATGGAGGTGCTCTACCGACTGAGCTACGCGGGCTTTCCGGCAAAACGCACATTTTGGAGCGGGAAACGGGATTCGAACCCGCGACCCTCAGCTTGGAAGGCTGACGCTCTAGCCAACTGAGCTATTCCCGCTCAACAAACTTCCTAATTCAAATGAATGGTGGGAGTAGGATTCGAACCTACGTAGGCGCTAGCCAACGGGTTTACAGCCCGTCCCCTTTAGCCACTCGGGCATCCCACCCCGAAAGAGCAGACTATGATACCGTCTATGCTCGAAGCGAATCAAGTTCTGAAGCTGGCGAAGGGCTTCGAACCCCCGACCTACTGATTACAAATCAGTTGCTCTACCAACTGAGCTACGCCAGCGTTGCGCGCAGACAAAAGAAAGTCCTTGGCAGACGCGGGCGGACTATAACAAACGAATCAAAGTACTGTCAAGGTTTCCGCAGCGTCCACTTGGGCCATGCGCCAAGCAATGCGTTCTCCGAGCCGAATAAGCATACACAGACGCCCAGAGAAGTTCAAATTCTGAATGCTGAATGGTGAATTCTGAATGAAGAGAACACCCACCTCACCTCCGATGGAGGAGAGGGGAGCCCTCGCGTCCAGGTCGGTGGGGAAGGGCTGACGCTTTGCTCACCGAATACCGCGCTGCCGCCAGGGTGAGCCGTGCCCTTCCGGAAAATGACTTGCCGCAAGCGCTCCCCTCTCCCCCATCGGGGGAGAGGGGCGGGGGTGAGGGGGCGTTCTCTCTATTCAGAATTCACCACTCAGCATTCAGAATTCCCGGCCTCCCAAGGCGAGGCAAAGTTGCTTCCCATCGCTTAAATTGCTATGATTCAACCGCTTGTGCCTGCCTTGACGGTTTGTGTTCCCGGAACGCGGAAAAGGTATTGAGTGTGTCCCAGGAACGATCCGAAGCTATCGTGTTGCGCGGCGTCGATTTCAGCGAGACGAGCCGAATTGTCACTTTCCTGGCTCCGGCTCGCGGGAAACTGGCTTGCATGGCGCTGGGCGCACGGCGGGTGAAAGGCGGCATGGGCGGCGCGCTGGACACCTTGAACCGGCTCGAGCTCGTCTACTATTGGAAAGACGGCCGGTCGGTGCAGAAACTGGGCGAGGCGGCCCTGCTGGACAGCTACGGGAGCATCAAGGCGGACCTCGAGAAGTCGCTCCACGCCGCGTTCCCGCTCGAATTAGTGTATAAAGTGGCCCACGAGAACGAGCCTTCCGAGGCGCTCTACGCATCCCTCGTGCACGGATTCGAAGGACTGACGGCGTGGCGGGGCGATGCGCGCACGCATACGTGCTGGCACGTGTTCCACCTGCTGTCGGTGGCGGGATTCGGCATTTCGCTCGAAGGTTGCGCCGAATGCGGGCAACCGGTGGACGTGGCGGCGGGCTTCTCGTACGCCGGCGGCGTGACGTGTTCGCGCTGCCGCGGCGATGTGCGACTCGCCCCCGAGGATCTCGCGACGCTGGAGACAATGGCGGAGCGAACGGACGCCTGCCCGCGCGTGGCGGCGTCCCCGCGAGTGCTCACCTTGCTGAAGAACTACGCGGCGCGGCAGTTGGACACGGATTTCCGCAGCGTCCGCGTTATAGAAGAGACTTTGGGTTAACGGCCGCACCGCGACTTGGATATACAAACGCGATCGCGCGGATAGCAAGAGACAACGGAATAATATGGCAGTCCCAATCGAAAGAATACGCAACTTCTCGATCATCGCCCACGTGGACCACGGCAAGTCCACCCTGGCCGACCGTATGCTCCAGGTAACGGGCGCCGTGAGCGCGCGCGACCTCAAGGAGCAGACGCTCGACACGATGGATATCGAGCGCGAGCGCGGCATCACCATCAAATCGGTGGCGGTGCGGCTGAACTACACGGCCGACAACGGCGAGGACTACGTCCTCAACCTCATCGACACGCCCGGCCACGTCGACTTCTCCTACGAAGTCTCGCGCAGCCTCGCCGCCTGCGAAGGCGCGTTGCTCCTGGTGGACGCCGCCCAGGGCGTCGAGGCGCAGACGCTCGCGAACGCCTACAAGGCCATCGAGCAAAACCTCGAGATTATTCCGGTCATCAACAAGATTGACCTTCCCAGCGCCGACATCGATTCCGCGCGCCAGCAGATCGAGGAGGTCATCGGTCTCGACGGCTCGCAGGCGGTCCTAGCCAGCGCAAAGGAAGGCACCGGCACGCACGAAATTCTCGAAGCGATCGTGCGGCGCATCCCGCATCCCAAGGGCGAACGCAACCTTCCCCTGCGCGCGCTGATGTTCGACGCCGTGTACGACTCCTACCGCGGCGTTATCGTGTACATCCGCGTCATGGAAGGCCGCATGGCCAAGGGCATGAAAATTCAATTCATGTCCACCGGCCTCAAATACGAAGTCACCGAACTGGGCGTGCTCTCCCCCTCCTTCACGCAGACCGACGCGCTCGAGGCCGGCGAAGTGGGCTACGTCATCTGCAGCATCAAGACCCTGCTGAGCACGAAGATCGGCGACACGGTCACGGACGCGGCCAACCCCGCGTCGGAACCCTTGCCGGGCTATAAAGAAATCAAGCCGGTCGTCTTCTGCGGAATGTACCCGGCGCTCGATACCGATTACGAAGAACTGCGCAACGCGCTGGAAAAACTCCAGCTCAACGACTCGTCGTTCCAGTTCCAGCCCGATAACTCCGACGCCCTCGGCCTCGGCTTCCGGCTCGGCTTCCTCGGCCTGCTGCACATGGAAATCATCCAGGAACGCCTCGAACGGGAATTCGACCTGACCCTCGTCACCACGGCGCCCAACGTGGCGTATACGATCACCAAGAACGACGGCGACGTGATCACGATCGAAAACGCATCGAAGATGCCGCCGCCGGGGGAAATCGCCCGCATCGAGGAGCCGTTCATCGAGGCCGAGATCATCGTGCCGACGGAGTATCTCAGCTCGGTCGTCGACCTCTGCAAGGCCAAGCGCGGTATCCACGTGCG
This sequence comes from FCB group bacterium, assembly GCA_034004565.1. Classification (GTDB taxonomy): domain Bacteria; phylum Hydrogenedentota; class Hydrogenedentia; order Hydrogenedentales; family SLHB01; genus JAVEWL01. Next base: position 6,203 of record JAVEWL010000083.1, read on the forward strand.
CATCGACTACATCGACGCAAAACGCTGCATGGCGGTCTACCAGATGCCGCTGGCGGAAATCGTGCTCGACTTCTACGACAAGCTGAAATCCTATACGCGCGGCTACGGCTCGCTCGAATACCACATGATCGGCACCCGCGAAGGTGCCCTCGTGAAGCTCGACATCCTGCTAAACGGCGAGGCGGTGGACGCGTTGTCCACCATCGTGCACCGCGAACGCGCCGAGTGGCTGGGACGCCGTCTGGCGTCCAAGCTGCGCGCGCTCATCCCGCGCCAGCAATTCGAGGTGGCCATCCAGGCCGCCGTCGGCAGCCGCGTCATCGTGCGCGAAACGGTGAAGGCCGTGCGCAAAAACGTGACCGCGAAGTGTTACGGCGGCGACATCACGCGCAAACGCAAGCTCCTCGAAAAGCAAAAAGAAGGCAAGAAGCGCATGAAGCAGGTCGGCAGCGTCGAAGTGCCGCAGGAAGCCTTCATGGCGCTGCTGCGCGTAAACGAGGACGCGGACAGGTAGAAGATAGTTACTAGTTACTAGTTATTGGTCACCCATAGGGCGGGTTATCGCGTTTCCACAAGGGTCGCGCACGCCCTTTCACTAGTAACTAGTCACTGACAGCTAGTCACTCGGAGTTCGAGGCAATGGACGAGACGGGAGCGGAAATCGAGCCGGTTGCGCGCAAGCGCGGGCCGCTCATCCTGCGTCCACTGGAATGGGTTTTCGGGCCGTGGACGCGCGAAAACGCGATGGTCTGGCTCAAGCTCGTGCTCCTAGTGCTGGCCCTCAAGTGGCTGTTCCTCGATTCCTACCGCGTGCCCACGGGCAGCATGGAACCGACGCTGCACGGCACCATGAGCTTCGTCGGCGACGACCGCGTGGTCGTGAACAAGTTGGCCTACGGCGTGCGGTTTCCCATGACCAGCCAATTGCTCTTCTCCACTTCGGAACCGAAACGCTGGGATATCGTCGTGTTTCGCTCGGCGGAAGGGCCGCCCCCTCACACCGGCCCCATCGGCCAGCTCATCCATGGCCTGTGGCCCACGAACCTCGTGAAACGCGTCGTGGGACTCCCCGGCGAGCGCATCCACATTCGCGACGGCGTCGTCTATGCCGACGGCAAGCCGCTGACGCTGCCCAAAGAAATGCCGCCCGTTGAATACACGTCCATGGCGCCCGCGGAAACCGGCGCGTATGTGATCAGCACCGATGAAAACGGCCAGGTGGTCCTGGAAACAAAGAGCAACCTCATGCGCTACGGCGTATGGGAAGAGGACGAATACTCGGTCGTCCCGAAAGACCACTACCTCATGCTCGGCGACAACAGCAACGACAGCGTGGACGGGCGCTTCTTCGGCTGGGTGTCGCGCAACCAGTTGCTCGGCCGCGCCTACGCCATCTGGTGGCCCTTCAACCGCGCCCGCGACTTGACCGGATTCACACGGACATGGTGGGGCCTTGCGCTGCTCATCGGCATTCCGTTGGCCTGCATTGTGATAGAGTTTACCCTCGCCTTTGTCGTGCGGAGCTGGCGGGTGCCCCGGGATACCGGCAAGCCGCTCCTGAAACGCGGCGAGCGATTGCGCGTGAACTGCCTGGCGCCGGGATTGCGGCTCCCCCTCACGCCCCTCAGAATCACACGAGGCGATGCAATCAAAGATGGCGAAGTCTGGCTGTTCAGGGCGCCGGACACGGAAGCCCCGGCGCTGGGAGTTGTTTGGTTTTTCGACGGCGAGTGCCATATGGTGTCGGTCGAAGCGCCCGGATCCGACCATTTCACAATGGTCATGCCAATCGGCAGAGAGTGGTTAATCGGCCGTGTCGAATCGGTATGGTGGCCGTTGAGACGACGGCGTTCGATAGGAATAGTGCCCCGCGAAAACGAGGAAGTCAACGCGAAAGCGAGCTATGGCAAAGAAGACGAGTAAGGCGCCCGAGGTATCGCCGGCTTCCGGCGGAGGACTCTTGACCTGGATGTTCGGTCCGGCAAGCAAGGACAACGCCGTCGAGTGGGTAAAGATCATTATCTTCGCGGTGGCGGTTGCGGCCCTGATCCGCTGGCCGCTCATCGAACCCTTCAAAATCCCGTCCGGCTCGATGGAACCCACGCTGCACGGCGACGAGCGCCTCGGCCGCGGCGACCGCGTCTTCGTGAACAAGTGGATCTACGGCGTCCGCTATCCCTTCATGAAGAAACGCATCTGGTACGGCGAGGATCCGCAGCGCTGGGATATCGTGGTGTTCAAGAACCCGGAGCCCAATGCGGCGCACGGCACACTCGTCAAGCGCATCGTCGGCATGCCCGGCGAAGAGATCCAGATTCGAAACGGCAGAATCTACGCCAACGGCAAAGCCCTCGAGTTGCCGCCGTCAATGCCCGACATCCACTACACCTCCGCGGGCGTATACGGCGTGTGGTCGGATCCCGAACACGCCATCGTGCCCCAAGGCCACTACCTCGTGTGCGGCGACAACAGCGGCAACAGCAAAGACGGCCGCTATTTCGGCTGGCTCCCGAACGAAAATATCCTCGGCCGCGTCGCCTGCATATGGTTCCCACCGCCGCGCTGGCGCGATTTCACAGGATTCACCTCAACCTGGTGGTGGGCGACGCTGGTCACGGCGGTGGCCCTGTTCGTATTCTGGCGGCTGTTCATTGGACGCTCCGTCCATCTTCGCACGGGTGTCGACGACACCGTCAAGGCGGGCGATCACGTGATGCTGAATCGGGCAGCCTACGGGCTTCCGATGCCCTTTACGAATCTTCGCTTCTCGCGCGGACGCGAACCGCAACGCGGCGAAATAGTCGTGTACCGCCCACCCTCCGGCGGCGACCACGAATTTCTCGTGGGACGAGTGGCCGGCCTTCCGCGTGAACAGGTCAATATGGACGACGGCCGGCTGACCATTGACGGCGCGCCCGTGGTTACGCAGCCGGAGCTGCGCTTCACACCCGCGGATGGGGCGGCGCCGTACGGTCGCTCCAAGAGCAAGGAGTATTCGCTCGTGCCCGAGGGGCACTACTTCATCGTTGCCGAGAACGGCGCGGACAATCTTGACAGCCGCTCCCTGGGCTGGATTCCGCGCCGCGATGTGGTCGGTTCGGCAAAGCTGGTGTGGTGGCCGCTCTCGCACGCGCGGCGTCTGGTGCCGTGGTAGGCATCTATATCCACATACCGTATTGCCGAACGCTCTGCCCCTATTGCGACTTCGTAAAGCGGCGAATCCCGGAAGGGGCCGTGCCGCAACCGTTCGTGGATGCCCTCTGTCGCGAGATCGAGTCCTTCGACGGTCCCGGCGATGCCGCCACGATATTCTTCGGCGGCGGCACGCCCTCGCTCCTCGCCCCCGCGTCGCTCAAACGCGTACTGAACGCCCTCGACAAACGTTTCACCCTCCACGTGCCGGAGATCACCCTCGAAGCCAACCCGGACGACCTCTCCCCCGCCCTCGCCGACGCCTGGAAATCGCTCGGCGTAAACCGCGTCAGCCTCGGCGTGCAAAGTTTCAACGAGGAAGCGCTGCGCTACCTCGGACGCCGCCACGACGCCGACGGCGCCCGCCGCGCCTGCGCAATCGTCGCGGAGCGTTTCGATCGCTGGAGCATGGACCTCATCTTCGGCGCGCACCCCGCCGGCTCCTTCGAGGCCACCCTCCGCGAATGCGCCACCTTCGCGCCCCCGCACGTCTCCGCCTACGGCCTGACCTACGAAGCCAACACCCCCTTCGGCAAGCGCACCGACGAGGCCATCGACGAAGAAACCTACCTGCGCCTCTTCTGGCTGACCGAGGAACTGCTGCCCGGCCTGCTGCGCTACGAAATCTCCAACTTCGCGAATCCCGGCTGCGAAAGCCGCCACAACCTCGTCTACTGGCACAACGAAGAGTACGCCGGCTTCGGGCCCGCGGCCTACTCCTTCCTCGGCAACGTCCGCGCCCGAAACAACGTCGCCCTGCACGACTACCTCGAGCGCCCCGGCGAAAAGTGCGAGGCCCTAGCCCTCGAAGACACCGAGATCCGCCTCGAGACGGTCATCCAGCATCTGCGCCTCCGCGCCGGCCTCGAAAAGGCCTACTACGCCCGCCGCTTCGCCCGCAACATCGACTCCGATTTCGCCCCCGCCCTGCAAGGCCTCATCGCCCGCAACCTCGTCGAAGACGACGGCGCCACCCTCCGCCCCACCCGCCGAGGCCTCGAACTCAACAACGAAATAGGCCTGACCCTCATCGCCTGACAGTGGTCTTCCGCATCCGCCGCCAACGCGCAAATGCCTCCTTCTCCCTCAGTATTTGTGGCACCCCCAAGCCGGCTTCATGGCCTGGGGGTGTGGCCAAGCGAAAGACTGCAGGGTCAGCATGGGGTGCTGCGCCCCCCCTACCCTTCTCCCGAGGGAGCGGGAGGAAGACTTCCGCAGGGTACAGCGCTTGGCTGTTCACCCGATCACGCGACCCTCTCCCAACGCGGGCTCCCTCTCCCTTTGGGAGAGGGGCGGGGTGAGGGCTTCCGCCCAACGCTGCCTTTTCCCGCATTCATGTAACCCCGAACTCCGATTCGGGATCTTTGGTGTCAGGATTAGCGCCACGAAGAAAAAGCGAAGATCCCGAATCGGAGTTCGGGGTTACATTAAGGCCCTCGCCCTAACCCTCTCCCCAAGGAGAGGAGCGGGGTGAGGGAGGCTTCTCGTCCATCAAGTCCATCAAGTCCATCCCGTCCATTCTCCACCACAAGCTCCAAGACTTTACTTCTCCGTTCAGGTTAAACTGCACTCCGGTGGCCGAAAACGGTGGTTCATACTGAGGGAAATTGATATGAACGGCGCGCGAATGGCTTGTATCCTGCTAATTGCCTGCTTCGTCTTACCGTCCTACGCAAACCCAACACAAATCCCCCTCGGCGACGGTTGGACAGTCCAGTCCTCGGCCAAGGAATCGGCACCGGGAGAAACCATCTCCACCGAAGCCTTCACCCCCACCGGCTGGTACCCCACCACCGTCCCTAAAACCATCCTGGCGGTTCTGGTCGATAACGGCGTCTACCCCGACCCCTACTACGGCATGAACCTGAAAGACATCCCCGGCTACCAGGACGGCAACTGGCTCGTGATGAAGCAAGACAGCCCCTTTCGGTCCCCGTGGTGGTACCGCACCGAGTTCACCCTTCCCGCCGAGCACGAAGGCAAATGCGTAACCCTGCACTTCGACGGCATCAACTACCAGGCGAACATCTGGCTCAACGGCGTACGCATTGCCGACAGCGAAACCGTGAAGGGCATGTTCCGCCGTTTCGAGTTCTCCGACTTCGACGTCAACAAGAACCTCATCTTCGGGGGCAACAACGTGCTCGCGATCCAGATCATCCCCCCCGGCCTCATCGAGGACAAGCCTTACAAGACCAAACAGATCGAAGCCACAACCGGCTGGGACGACCACAATCCCCAACCGCCGGACCGCAACATGGGCATCTGGGAAGATGTCTACCTGCGGGTGCAGGGGCCGTTCACGGTGCGGAACGGGTATGTCGAATCCGACCTCGAGGTCCCCTCGCTCGACAAGGCCGCGCTGACCGTATCGGCCCACCTCACCAACCAAAGCAGCAAACCGGTTGAAGGCATTCTGAAGGGAAGGATCGAGTCCATCGAATTCTTGCAGAAAGTGTCACTCGCCCTGGGCGAAACCAAAGAAGTGATCTTCACGCCGGACACGTTCGCGCCATTGAACATCGAGAAGCCGCGCGTGTGGTGGCCGCATCCCCTGGGCAAGCAGGAACTCTACACCGCCGATCTCCAGTTCATCGTCAACGGAGAAGTCTCGGACAGTCAGCAAATCCGCTTCGGCATCCGCAAACTCGAAACCTACATCAACGACGAAGACTGGCGCGGCTACCGCATCAACGGCCACAACATCCTCATCCGCGGCGGCGCGTGGATGACCAGCGACATGATGCTCCGCCTCGACGACCGCCGCTACACCGCCCTCGTGCGCTACGCCCGCGAAGCCGGCCTCAACATGCTGCGCTCCGAAGGCTTCTCGATTCGCGAAACCGAAGAGTTCTACAACCGCTGCGACGAATTGGGCGTCATGGTCACCCAGCAGATCTTCGGCCGGAGCATTCCCGACGAAGCCCTCGCCATCGCCAACGTCGAAGACATGCTGATGCGCATCCGCACCCACCCCAGCCTCGCGCATTTCCTCGGCCACGACGAAACCCATCCGACCCCCACGCTCAACCAGGCCTACCTCGATCTCATCGAGCGACACCGCGTCGATCGCAGCTACCAGCCGCACTCGGGCACCTTCGACGTCGCCGAACGCAAGGAAACCGGCGGCACGCGCACCGGCACGCTCGAACTCTGGACCTACGCCATGCCGTCCCACTACTACCTGCGCAAGGACG
>JAVEWL010000084.1:0-12574 GCA_034004565.1 FCB group bacterium
TTGCTTTTCTTGAGTCTATGTGGTGATCGGCATGGGGAGTGAATCAATGACAAATCGTCTGTGTCTTGTGGGTGTCTGCCTGGCGGTGGTTGGATCGGCATTCGCTCAGGCGCCGTTGCGCGATTACACCTGCTTCCAGGGCGGCGAATCCTGGGACCCCAAGCTGGATATCGCGACCGACATGGCCGTTATCTACGGCGCGGATGTGTCCTTCCCGCAACGCGCGGCCACGTGGCGCGATCAGGGCTACAATATCGCCCTCATGACCGGCATCGCCTGGGGCGAGTACTCCGAGTACTACGGCACGGGCGAGTCCTTCAAGAAGGACGAGGTGCAGACGCGCAAGGACGGCTCGCTGTTCCTGCACGGCCCCGACGTGGGCTACAACGTGCCCACGCTACCGTACATCGAGTTCATGAAGAAGCGCATCGAGCCCGCGGTAGATGCCGGCGCGACGGCCATCTTCCTTGAAGAGCCCGAATACTGGGCCAGCACGGGCTGGAGTCCCGCGTTCAAGAAAGAGTGGGAAGCGTTCTACCACGAACCCTGGCAGGAACCCGATTCCAGTCCCGATGCGCAGTACCGCGCGAGCCGCCTCAAGTACGAGCTCTACTTCCGCGCGCTCGACGGCGTGTTCGGTCATGCCGACGCACGCGCCAAGGAACAGGGGCGCGAGATCGACTGCATTGTGCCGACCCACAGCCTCGTGAGCTACTCGCAGTGGAGCCTCGTGTCGCCGATGTCGCATCTCATCGATCTGCCGCAACTCGACGGCTACATCGCGCAGGTGTGGACCGGCACGGCTCGCTCGGCCAACCGTTACGCCGGCGTGAAGAAGGAACGGACGCTCGAAACCGGCTACTTCGAGTACGGGCAGATGATGTCCATGGTGCGCCCGACCGGCCGCAAGGTGTGGTTCCTCGCCGACCCCGTCGAAGACAACCCGAACCGAAGCTGGAACGACTACAAGCTCAACTACGAGTGCACCATCGTCGCGTCGCTGTTCTGGCCAGATGTCGCGCGCTACGAGGTCATGCCCTGGCCCAGCCGCATCTTCAACGGCACGTATCCGAAAGTGGACATGGACAAGGCCTCCGGCGAGCGCGAAGGCATCCCGGCCGAATACGCCACGCAGATCCTGACCGTCATCAACGCGCTGAACGAGATGGAACAGAAAGAAGTCACGCGCGACATGGGCACACAGGGCGTCGGTGTCGTCATGTCCGACACGCTGATGTTTCAGCGCGCGGACGGGTTGCGCAGCGACGCGGATCTGGGGCAGTTTTTCGGCCTCGCAATGCCGCTGCTCAAGGCGGGCGTGCCCGTTGAGCCGGTGCAACTCGAGAACACCATCCACACCGGCACGCTCGAGCCCTACAAGGTGCTCCTGCTCACCTACGAAGGCCAGAAGCCGCTCAAGCCCGAGTACCACGACGCCCTCGCGAAGTGGGTGAGCAACGGCGGCGGCCTCATCGTCGTCGACGACGGCTCCGACCCCTTCAACGGCGTGCGCGAATGGTGGAACGATAACGCGAAGAACGACGCCAAGCCCTACCAGGACCTCCTGAAGCGCGTCGGCGCCACGGACGAAGCCTCGAAGCAGCCGCAGAAAGTGGGGAAGGGGTTCATCCGATACGTCGCCGACAAGCCCAGCGATTACACGCGCTCGCCCGAAGGTGCGGAGAAGGTGCGCTCGCTCGTGAAAGAGATGCTCGCGGCCCAGGGCGGCGAATGGAAAGAGCAGAACTACGTGAAGCTCCAGCGCGGACCCTTTGTCGTGGCCACCGTGCTCGACGAATCGGTATCCGACAAGCCGCTCGAATTCAGCGGCACGTTCGTTGACCTGTTCAACCCGATGCTGCCGGTGGTGAAAACCGTAACGCTCCAGCCCGCAACGCGTGACCTGCTGTATGACCTCTCGTGGCCGGCGAAGCAGGGCATCAAGGCAAAAGTCGTCGCGGCCGGCAGCCGTATCCGCAACGAAAAGCTTGACGGCAACGTCTTCACCTTCAACGCCCGCGGCCCCGTCGGTACGAACGCCCGAGCGAGGGTTTTGCTGCCCAAAGAGCCTACCAAGGTTGCGTCAGACCCTGCGCTGGACGTCCAGCAAGCTTGGGACGCCGGCAGTTCGACCTTGCTGCTGACTTTCCCGAACGTCGCCAAAGAGGTCAAGTTTGAGGTGGGGTTGCTGTAAACGCTGGAGTGCTGTCTGTTGCTGATTGGGTATTCTTGTGTGATGATTGATGTACAATAGCGGTACCTACGTATTCCTTAAGAGAGAATTGAGGTTAGACAATGGCCACTGCAGAACAACTAAAAGCCTTGATTCGGTCGCACCTAAGCGATGACTCAGAGCGATTTTATACTACTGCTTTGCAGGTGGCAGCGTATGAGGCACAACAAGGCCATGGGGCTCTAGCGCACGATATCCGAGAGATTGTCGATAAAGCACGGCGGGAAAGAACCCCGCGACTGTTAAAGTTCCCCGTAGACCTGCGCGGATTGGTATTCTCGGAAGAGCCCGATACTCCGCGGGCTTCTTTGGTGGCGCCAGAAGCCCTATCTGTGCGGATCGAGCGCATCATCCACGAATATAGGCAGCAGCACAAGCTCAAATTGCACGGTCTTACCCATCGTCGAAAATTACTTCTTGTTGGCTCGCCAGGAACGGGTAAGACGATGACCGCGCGTGTCTTGGCGCATGATCTGCGCTTACACCTGCATACTGTCCAAGTAGACAAGCTGGTCACCAAATTTATGGGAGAAACCAGCGCGAAATTGAGACAAATCTTTGACCTTATCCAGCAGGAACAGGGCGTTTATCTTTTTGACGAATTTGACGCCATTGGCGGTGAGCGTAGTCTGGAAAATGATGTGGCTGAAATGCGCCGCGTACTGAATTCGTTCCTTCAGTTTATTGAGCAGGATTCTTCGGACAGCCTCATAGTGGCTGCGACGAATAGTCCCAAACTTCTAGACCGAGCGCTGTTTCGTCGCTTCGACGATGTCCTGTACTACGGCTTGCCTGAAGAGGCCGAACGGCAACACCTTATCCAGAATGTTCTAGGGACTTACCTCGCGCCTAAGTTTGCTTGGAAAGCAGTGCTTAGCGAAAGTGCGGAGCTGAGTCAGGCGGATATTGACAACGCGTGTCGAGATGCAATTAAGCAGGTTATCCTTGCTGACAAGAAATATGTCACACCAACTCTTCTTCGAGCGGCACTTGCAGAGCGCCACAGCGCACAACGAGGTCTCCGGGGGTAAGTGGGCATGTCGGGGGAAAAGTACCAGCACCTGTTCTTTTCTGGGACGGAACAGGTCCAAGGGTTCACCAGTTCGCAGCAGGGAAGGGATAAACTACGGCTTCCGCAACGTGATTCGCAGCTACATGGATCTTTTTTGCGTGAGCGTCTGAATCAGGCATGGAATGAAATTGACGATAGGCTTGCAGTTGTCCATTCAGAACGACATGGTGCATATATAGAATTTGAAGGCGCACCTGGCTTTGACCTGAAGACAAAGAGCTTGGAATTCCTGCCATCTGGCATCCGTCTCTGCAATGTGCGTCGCTCGGGCAATGGCGCAGATGCTAAGACACTGGCCACACTTTATGTGCCGAATCAAAGCCGTACTCGGTTCCTGAAGCTAATAGACGCCTGGGTTACGCCTTCCGAGGGGAAAGATCCTCGAAACGGCCCGCTTCTTCGGGGGATTGAAGATATCAGGCGTGCAGTTCTGGAATCCTTCTGGCGGATGGAGGAACGTAGCCAAATTCCCCTTACCGACTTCGACTGGGTGGAAGTATGGACCAATATGGTCTCTGATGAGGAGATCGCAAACTTCAGGGAACTTCTTCTCGCTCTTGAAATTGAGTCTCGTGATGGGGAATTAAAGTTTCCCGAGCGCTCCGTGTTACTCATTCAAGCGAACGCAGAACAACTCGCGGGCCTCATTGAGGAGTCGGACCACATTGTAGAGTTTCGCCCTGCAAAGCAGGTGGCGACTTTCTACGTGGAGATGGAAAATCAGGAGCAGGTGGCACATGTGCGGGCACTCCTTGGGCGCACCCGATATGAGAGTGACGGGCAAGTCGTAGTGTGCATCCTTGACGGCGGAGTGAATAATGGGCACGCGCTGCTCCAGGAAGTTTTAGCCGCGAATGACATGCATGCGGTAATGCCACAGTGGGGCTCGTATGACGATGACGGCCATGGGACATTGATGGCGGGTACTGCCATCTATGGGGATCTCCTACGTGCTCTCGAAGGTTCGTCCATTGTCCGGGTCGTCCATCGACTGGAATCGTCCAAGATATTGCCGCCACCTCCAGCCCGGAATTCCAAAGAACTCTGGGGGCACAGAACTGCACAGGGTGTTAGCCTGGCAGAAATTCAGGCACCCATGCGCCAACGGATCATCTGTCTCGCGGTCACTTCAGATGATGATCGGGACCGGGGCAGACCTTCATCATGGTCAGGTTCCATTGATGCGATTGCGTCTGGCCGCGATGAAGAAACCAAGCGTCTTATCATTGTTAGCGCAGGGAATGTCGATGACCCAATCTGTTGGCGCAACTATCCTAATGATAATATGACGAACCAGGTGCATGACCCGGCTCAAGCGTGGAATGCGTTAACGGTAGGGGCATTCACAGAAAAAGTACAGATCAGCGATCCCACATTGACCTCGTATTCGCCTATCGCTCCAGCGGGTGGCCTCTCGCCCTACAGCACGACATCAAGCGATTGGCATCAACGGCGCTGGCCCATCAAGCCCGAAGTGCTTCTTGAGGGAGGTAACGTCGCTCGTGGTCCAAATGACTCTATGTTCGACACCGAAGATTTAAAGTTGCTTTCGACATGGCATGATTTTCAACAGGCACAGTTGGCGCCGTTTTGCGCCACCAGCGCCGCCACCGCACAGGCGGCCTGGATGGCCGCACAAATACAGGCCAGTTATCCCATCGCGTGGCCAGAAACTGTGCGAGGACTGCTTGTGCATTCGGCCGTCTGGAGCGATACGATGTTGCGGCAATTCTTGCCAACGAGCGCACCGAGCAAACAACATGTCGCAAACTTCTTGCGAATCTGCGGCTACGGCGTGCCGAGCCTATCGCGGGCGCTGTATTCATTGGCAAGTTCACTGACGTTGATTGCCCAAGCCGAGTTACAGCCGTTTGATAAGCGCGGTAGCAGATATGTAACGAAAGAGATGCATCTCCATGATGTACCTTGGCCGACGGATGTCCTGGCCAGTCTTGGGGAGAGTCAAGTCACGATGCGCCTGACACTATCATATTTTGTCGAACCGGGACCTGGTGAGGTCGGATACAGCAATCGGTATCGCTATTCGTCACACGCGCTTCGCTTCTCTCTAAATGGGCCGCATGAGGAGCAAGATGATTTTGTTCGTAGAGTGAATAGGCAAGCACGGGAGGACGGTGAGGGGCATCCAGGTACTGCTGGGCCAGCGGATAAGTGGTTCATTGGAGACGCCCGAAACGTTGGATCAATTCACTCGGATATCTGGCGTGGAACCGCAGCGGAATTGGCCACATCAAACCTGATAGCAGTATACCCAGCCACAGGTTGGTGGCGCGAACGGCCACACTTGGAGAGATGGGAAAGTCGTTGCCGATATTCCTTGATAGTGTCAATTCAGACGCCAGAACAGGAAGTAGACATATATACACCCGTCGCGGTGCAGCTTGGCATCCCCGTTCCAATCCCAGTTAGCTGAGGCGCTGCGGTTCGATGATCACCTTCATGGAATCCCCTGCGCCGGCTACCAGCATGAAGCCCGCGCCGGTCTCGGCGAGGCCGAGGCGGTGGGTGATCATGTCGGCGACCGGGATGCGCTTGGCGGCGAGGAGTTGCATGGCGATCAGGGCGTCCTGCGGGCTGTTGGCGTAGGAGGGCATGATGGTGATGCCGTTGCGCCAGAAGTCGTTCAGGGGGATCGGCAAATCGACGCCGGGATCGGTGGTGGCGAAGCAGAGGACCGTCCCTCCGCGATCGACCGACTTCAAGGCCTGCAGGAAGGCGGGCATGGCGCCGGTGCAGACGACGACGAGGTCGGCGGGGCGGCCGCCGTTATGTTCGCGGACCTTTGCGGGGACGTCTTCGCGCGCGTCAATAACCGCGTTGGCGCCGAGGCGCCTGGCCATGTCGAGGCGGTAGGGGTTTATGTCGGTGCAGATGATTTGTCCGGCCCCCATGGCCTTGCCGACGAGCAGGTGAAGCAGGCCCGAGATGCCGCTGCCCATGACGAGCATCGTCTGGCCCGGCTTGAACTGCGCGACGCGCTGGCCGCGGATGACGCAGCCCAGCGGCTCGATGAAGCTTCCTTCCTCGTAGGAAACGGTCTCGGGCAGGATGAAGGTTCCTCGGTCGACTTGCAGCTTGGGGACGCGGATGTACTCGGCAAAACCGCCGGGGTCGGTGTTGGTGGTGTGGAGCGTTTCGCAGACGGTGTGGTTGCCGTTGAGGCAGTACCAGCAGGTGTTGCAAGGGACGTGGTGGTTGACGAAGACCCGGTCGCCGGGCTTGAAGCGCGTGACGCCTTCGCCGACTTCAGCGACCTCGCCCGTCATCTCGTGGCCGAGCACGATGGGTGCCTTCTTGATGCGGTACCATTCCAGGACGTCGCTGCCGCAGATGCCGCTGGCCATCACGCGCACGAGGATCTCGCCGGGGCCAATCTGGGGCACAGGCCGTTCTTCAATGCGTACGTCGCTGTTTCGGTAGTAGGTGGCTACTCGCATTTCAATTGCTTACGTGTAGGATCGTGCGGAAGCCCTCACCCCACCCCTCTCCCAGGGGGAGAGGGAGGAAGACTCCAGCGGGAGAGGGCTCTTGGCTCCCTCTCCCTCTGGGAGAGGGGTGGGGTGAGGGCTTCCGCACGATCCTGATCTCTTCCCCAACTACACCCCCGCCTTCCCCTTCGTCTCGTGGAAGACGTCCATCGCCTGCTCGGGCGTAACATCTTCGTGAATAATGGCGCGCAGCGCCTTCATCATCGGCACGGGATGTTCGTGGCGCCAGACGTTCCGGCCGAGGTTGATGCCGATGGCCCCGCGCTGCATGCCGTCGTAGACGAAGTCCATGACCTCGCGTTCGGTCTCGCAGATCGGCCCGCCGGCGATGACCACCGGCACAGGGCAGCCTTCGACGACCTTCTCGAAATCCTCGCACCAATACGTCTTCACGACTTTCGCGCCCAACTCCGCGCAGATGCGCGTGGCGAGGCCGAGGTATCGCGCGTCGCGCTTCTCGAGTTCCTTGCCGACCGCCGTGACCGCCATCACGGGGATGCCGTAGTCCTCGCAGTCGTTGACGAGTTCGGACAGGTTTCGCAGGGTCTCGTGTTCGTAATCGCTGCCGACGAACACCGAAATCCCCACCGCTTGCGCGTTCAGCCGGATAATCTCATCAATCGACGTTGTGATCGCCTCGTTGGCGAGGTCGTCGCCGACGATGCTCGTACAGCCCGACACACGCAGGATGATGGGCACGTTCCCCTTCGGGTCCACGCAGGCGCGCAGCACGCCACGCGTGCAGAACAGCGCGTCGGCATACGGCAGCAGCGGGCGGATGGTCTCGCCGGGTTTCTCGAGGCACGTCGTCGGTCCCTGGAAGTAGCCGTGGTCGATGGGAAGGAAGAAGCATTTCCCGTCCGGCCCCATGAGGGACGCCAATCGATTCGCCATTCCCCAATCCATGATGGTCTCCTCTTACTTCTGTTCCAAGGGGCGGACCAGAAGATAGCCCTTTTTTATCAGCCAGTGGTGGAATTCGTAGGTGGTGTGGAGGCAGTGGATCTGGCACACGCCCCTAAGCCGGGTGTGTTCTTTAGAATCCAAGTCCTCTTCTTCAAGCATGACTTGAATAGGGCAGTGGATGTCTTTGCAGTACTCCCGCCGTTGGTAGTCAACAAAGCCTTCGATGGACATGGCGTGCCTCCCGTAACGGCTTATCCCCGCGACAGCCGAACCCTAAGATAAGCACAGGGCTTGGGGGCTGTTCAAGCTCCGGAATGACGGTCGAGTTCGCGGTTCGCAGTTCGCGGTTCAAATCTCCCGCGGCCAGGAGACGCGGGAGATCCTCTTCTTGCCCGCCTACCGCTTTTTCAGGGGTTGACACGGCGCAAATATTTCCTCACAATGGCTCTGGGCTTAGAGAGGAGGATGCCGCTATGAAAGTCTTGACTCGGGAAGCCTATGCCAACGCCATCCGTGAAGACGTCTGCAGTATTTGCGCGTGCTATTCCCCCGACGAACACTTCCGTCACACCTGCCTGCACGAAACCTCCGGCCGCTGCGTGATTTTCGACCTCCTGGACGTCACCACCGATATCGTGGCGCGTTTCAGCGAGAGCGATCTGCCGGCGCTGGACAACGTGTTTGAGATGTACGCCTGCACGAAGTGCCGGTGCGCGGATGTGGAAGGGGTATGCGAGATGCGCGACCGGACCAAGCCGGTTCCGGAATGGTGCATCGCCGACGCGTATCGGCCGCAAGTCGTTGGGGCGATTGAACGCGTCCAGCGTATGGAAGTCGTATAAGGATTGACTAGACCTGCGCCGATTGAGCCTTCATGTGCTCGAGCGTGCGCCGGAGCCCCTCTTCGAAGGACACCTCGGGTGCCCAGCCGAGCACCGTTTTTGCCTTGTCGCCCGTAACGTAAATGTCCTGCACCTCGCCGGGCCGCTTTGGCTTCAGAATTGGCGCGCCCTCGAAGCCCGTCAGCCGCTGCACGGTATCGAAAATCTCCCGCACCGAAGTGCCCTTCCCGGAACCCATGTTCAGGATCTCACAGTTGCCCTTTTCGAGCGCCAGCAGTGTGCCGCGCGCAATGTCGCCCACGTACACGTAGTCGCGAAGCGGCTCGCCGAAGCCGTATAGCGTCGGCGTCTTGCCTTCGAGCATGAGGCCCGTGAGGATCGCGCACACGCCCGCCTCGCCGTGCGGGTTCTGGCGCGGACCGTACACGTTCGGGAAGCGCAGGATGGTGTAGGAGAGGCCGTAGAGGTGTTGGTAAAGCTCGATGTAATGCTCGACGCAAAGCTTGCTGGTGCCGTAATGCGATTGGGGCTTGGTGGGGCAGTCTTCGGACGCCGGAAGATTGCACGTCTCGGGAGCGCCGTAGACCGTGCCGCCCGACGAGGCGAAGAGGATCTTCTTGACGCCGTTGCGCGCGCAACATTCGAGCACGGCCAGCGAACCAAGGATGTTGACCTCCGCGTCGAACATGGGCTCGTTGAAACTGCGGCTCACTTCAATCTGCGCGGCGAAATGCACCACGGCATCGGGCTTTTCGGCCGCGAACACGTCGGCGAGCGCCGCGTGGCGGATGTCGGTTTCGTAGAACTTCGCCAGGGGATTGACGAAGTCGCGGCACCCGGAAAAGAGATTGTCCACAATAACCACGTCGTGGCCTTCGCGAATACAACTGTCCACAACGTGCGATCCGATGAAGCCCGCGCCACCCGTAACCAGGATCTTCATGTATGTTTTCCTTCGTTGAGGCTATAGTTGAGGGGGAAAAATAGCACGATCAAGCCCGCGATGTCGAAGAAGACTGCCCGGATGAACTACAATCGGGCTTTACAATCGGGAGAGGAAACCATGCGCCATCTCAAGCACATCACCGCGCCGCGCGCCGCCCTTACGCCGGATGAAACCTGGCAGGCCTTCGTGCTGGATGCCCTGATCGCGATCCTGGGCCTTGTCGCGCGAATCAAGGGCGTATAGCGCGCGGCAATTTCTCGCGCAGTACGCCGCGCAGTTCGACGACGGTGCCGGTGTCGCCCTGGGCCGCCTCGAAGTGCGCCTCGATCCAGTCCAGGACGGTGTGTATTACCTCGACGCGCCAGCGCTCCGCGGGACGCACGAGTTCGTCGCGCAGATACTGCACGTCGCGCAGAAGGCACTTGCGCCGTTCGCCGTCCAACGCGATGTATTCCGCCTCGTCGACGAGCCGTTCGACCAGCACCGGCACCTCCGCGAGGCGATCCTCGTACTCCCCCGGCACGGGCGGATAACGCCGGTTGAATTCGTAGTAATCCTCAACCAAATCGATGCCGTCGGCGGAAATTCGCACGCCGGAGAAGTTGGGCGGATTATATGTGGTCATCAGGTCAACGAGCCCGCGCTCGTAGAGGTAGAAGATGTTGGGTTGGAGTTGCTCCCTGGGGATATTGGTTTGCTGGACTACTTCCTCCGGTCCGAGCATGTCGAGCGGATCGGTGAGATAGCGCTCGTAAAAGAGCAGGAGCAGGCGGCGCCGCACGGTTTTCGTGTGTTGAGGCTTCATGGCGCGGATTATAGCAGGGCCGCCGTTTGTCTCTAAAGCCAACAGCGGTTCTTTTGGAAGTATCCGGGTCGCATTTGATAAACTATTGCGATCAATCACTATAAGCGCATTGACGGCGCAAGCGCATTTCTTGAGGAGGTCACATGGCCGAGCGAATTGAAATCTTCGATACCACGTTGCGCGATGGCGAGCAGTCGCCGGGCGCGAGCATGAACGAGTCCGAGAAGCTGCAGATGGCCTTGCAGCTCGAGCGGCTCGGCGTGGACATTATCGAGGCCGGTTTCCCGATAGCCTCGGCGCAGGAATTCGAATGCGTGCGCAAGGTGGCCCAGACCATCACGAAAGCGCGCGTCGCCGCGCTGTCGCGCGCGCTGCCGGCCGACATCGAGCGGGCCGCCGAGGCCCTCGAACCGGCCGCCAAGCCGGTGCTCCACACGTTCATTGCGACCTCCGACATTCACCTGGAGCACAAGCTGCGCATGACGCGCCCGGAAGTGATCGATGCCGCGGGCGCGGCGGTGCGGTTGGCGAAGAGCCTGGTCGGGCGTGTCGAGTTCTCCGCCGAAGACGCCACGCGCAGCGAACTGCCGTACCTGGCGCAGGTGGTGGCCGCGGTGATCGAGGCGGGCGTGGACGTCGTCAACCTGCCCGACACCGTGGGCTACACGACGCCGGAAGAAATGTACGAGATGTTCCGCTACATCCGGGCGAACGTGCCGGGCGCGGACAAGGTCGTGCTGTCCTGCCACAACCACAACGACCTCGGACTGGCCGTGGCCAACGCGCTTGCGGCGGTGCGGGGCGGCGCGCGGCAGGTCGAGTGCACCATCAACGGCATAGGCGAGCGCGCGGGCAACAGCGCTCTCGACGAGGTCGTGATGTCGATGCACACGCGCCAGGACTTGTATCCCTACGAGTGCGGCATCATCACGACGGAGCTGACCAAGACCAGCCGCCTCCTGAGCAACCTCACCGGGCTGCCCATTTCGTACAACAAGCCCATCGTCGGCCGCAACGCGTTTGCGCACGAGGCGGGCATCCACCAGCACGGCCTCATCGCGAACCAGAAGACCTACGAAATCATGACGCCGGAGTCCGTGGGGCGCAGCCGCAGCGAGCTGGTGCTCGGGAAGCATTCGGGCAAGGCCGGCCTGCAGCGTCGCTGCGAGCAACTCGGCTACAAGCTCAGCAAGGATGAGATTTCGAAGCTTTATGAGAAGTTCATCGACCTTGCCGACAAGAAGAAAGAGGTTTTCGACGACGATCTGCGCGTGCTCATCGTGTCGATGACCGACAAGACCTTTGAGACCTACCACCTTGTGCAGGTGCGCACCTCGGGCAACGATCCTTCGATGGCACTGGTGAAACTGCGCCGCGGCGAGGTCGACCTCATTGAAACCGCCACGGGTGACGGTCCCGTGCACGCGGCCTGCATGGCCATCGACCGCATCACGGGCGCGAGCGGGCGCCTGATCGAGTTCCAACTCCGCGCCGCCACCCCGGGCAAAGACGCCCTGGGCGAAGCCCACGTGACGGTCGAGTTCAACGGCCAGCGCTACAACGGCGCCGGCGCCAGCACGGACATCATCGAGGCCGCCATCCAGGCCTACATCTCGACCGTGAACAAGTACATGGCCCTGCAAGGCGCCCCCGAGAAACAGACCATGGCGGGGGTGTAGGGGGAGAAGCAGAGTTGCTCGGTTAGGGGGTAGCTATGCCAAGAGATGGGAGTTATGAGAGGCATGGGAGTCATGAGAATGATGAGCAGGGAGAGTCCGATAGTTCCCATGACTCTCATAGCTCCCATAACTCTCATCCTATTCTAGAACCTCAAGGTCGTTACCAGACCCTCCTTTCTTTCCAAAAGGCTGAGGTCGTTTACGACTTAACCTTTCGCTTTTCGCACAAGTTTCTTCCCAAGGGTGACCGTACCATCGACCAAATGGTGCAGGCGGCGCGATCGGGGAAGAAGAACATCCTGGAAGGCAGCAAAGCGGCCCTGACTTCCAAAGAAACTGAGATAAAGCTCACCAATGTGGCTCGCGCCAGCCTCGAAGAGTTGCTGGACGACTACAGGGACTATCTGCGGGTGCGTGACTTCGCACTATGGGACAAAGACTCGAAGGAAGCGCAATACGTCCGGCAACTTGGGCGTAAGGACCCGATTTCCTTCGAAGATTACCGCGAGTTTGTTGACACACGCCCGCCTGAAGTCGTGGCCAATATCGCCATCTGCTTGATTCACCAAACAAACTACTTGA
>JAVEWL010000839.1:0-2751 GCA_034004565.1 FCB group bacterium
TCGACAAAAGATCGCTCGTACCCTTTAATGAACCTCTCACCAAAGATTATAACACCGGCCAGGATATCTGCCAAGAATTCGTCCATACCAGTGCGGCTTGGAATTCCATTTGGCACGTAAAACTCGTTTAGCCGGGAGGCACGATCCCGGTAGCACTTGACTACCCTGAAGTCGTCGAGATACCCCATCACGTCGATAAGTGCATGAGAAAACTCGTGTTCGACGACGTGTGGCTCGGGATCGGCCGTGCCAAGAAGGAGCGCAAGGTTCTTGCCGTCGTAGCAGCCGGACAGATCCAGAAAGGTCATTCCGTCTTTTCGGTTTGGCACCCGGACATTCACGAGGTGCGCGTACCCAGGCAATTGCGGAATGCTTCCCGGCCCAATAAGGACGGCTCTCAGGCCTTGGTCGACCACTTTTTGAAGCAAGCCCTTTGGCAGTTCGTTCAAAGCGCACAGGTGCTGGCGGATGATCCGTCCGTCATCCGTATCCGAATAGTATCCCTTAACACTCAACCGATTACCGAGGATCTTCTTCAGCTCGGGAAAATCGCTTTCTGGAATGCCCAACCTGTCCACTCAAGAGAAACCCTTGCCCGAAGCAACTGAAGGTAGTACACTTTAACCCATTTGCGCCATAGCATAACATAACCCGGAGCGACGGTCATCTGTAAACACATGTCTTGCGAGCAGGTCATGTTTCTTTGGCGGTAGAGCGGTTCAATGTCGACCGCGCGGGCCGGTCGTAATCGGGGTGACACGGATGGCTACCGCTCCGCGGGCTTGCAGTAGTTGATCCACATGATAAAGGGCTTCGTCTCGCTCATGCCGGCCTCGGCCATGGGGCGAAGGAGCACGTCGCAGGCGCCGGGGAATCCGTCGTGCAGGTAGCGAAGCCAGAGGTGGGCGCCGCGGCGCTCGATGGCGGGCGCGGGATAGGGAATCGGTAGATCGACGCCGGGCGCGTCCTGGTCCACGCGGGAGGCGTCGTCGGCGAGCGTGGCGGGGACGTAGACGCGGTTGTTGCTCCAGGGTTCGCCCCAGAAGCCGGTGTTCTCGAAACCGCTGACGCCGAGAATCCAGGGGCCGTAGAACAGCAGACCGGCCACGGGTTCCGCGGTGAGCTGGTCGAGGGTTCGGATCGCGCCGCCGCGCTCGACGATGCGGCTGAGGAGCGGCAGGTCGAGCTCGACGCGTTCGCCGTCGGCCAGGGGTTTGTCGAGAACGAGGTAGCCGTTTTCTTCGTGCGTGGCGACGGCGGAGGTGGGCGCCGCGGCCCAGGCGGGTTTGCGGATCGCTACGCGCAGGCCGTCGGCGGGAACCTTGTCGGCCTGGAGGATCAACTTGGTCGTGCCCGCGGGGCCGTCGATCCAGCGCACGGACAGGGCGCGTTCGCCGTTGGACCAGTTGACGTCCTGGAACAGGTTGACGCGGACTGCGCCGTCCTTCTCGGTGACGATGGAATCGAGCACGTCGCGGTAGGCGCGCAGGCCGTGCCACGTGCAGCACCACCATGCGCGGCCTTCGCCGGGCACGGGCGTAATGCCGAAACCGGTGTAGGCGTGGTGCCCGAAATCGCCCGAGGGGAACTGGTTCGCGCTGAATTGGTTGAAGTAGATGTGCTCGGCGCGATCAAGGTAGTCCGCGCGGCCGGTGACGCGCCACAGTTGCAGGCTCAGACGCAGGAAGTCGGCTTCCGAACAGCCTTCGTCTCGGTCGCCCTTGCCGCCGAAGTATTCGTTTACGCCACCGTAGGGCTGCAGGTCGCCGGATTCGACGAAGGATTTGTAGAGGTTCTCGACCAGGGCGAGGTGTTCCGGTTTGCCGGTGGCTTCGTGGAGCATCAGGATGCCGCGCAGGGTGCTGAAATAGCCGTGGCTGTGCTGCTTGCCGCGATCCTGATCGAACCAGGGGATGATGGATTCGGCGGTGTCGAGGTAGGCCTTGTCGCCCGTGGCGTCGGCGAGCATGACGAGGCCTTCGATGAGTTGCGTGAAGCAGATCATGCCGTTCGCGCCGAGGTCTTTGACGCGCTGGGCCACTTGTTCGTTGGCGCAGCCGTTGTAAGCCGCGCGCAGGAAGTCGCCGAGTTTGCGCGCGGATTCGACGACGGCCGGGTCGGGCTTGGCAATGTTGTATTCGAGCAGGCCCGCGAGGAAGCGGCCGTTGCCCCAGAGCAGGGCCATATGGTCAAAGCCGATTTTGTCGGGCGCGGTGAAATCGAGCGCGGCATCCCCGAAGCGGCCGTCGGGCTTCTGGTACTTGATGGCGGCGTGGGCGATGTCGTCGAGGCGGACGCCTTCGAGGGGCAGCAGCGCGAGCGCGCCGATGAAGCGGCCCGACACGTCGCCGCTGAACTCGTCGAAGCGGCGCGGGTATTCGGGGCGCAGCGCGACGTCGGCGAGGATGAAGTCGGGCGTGAGCGCGGGGACCTGGCCCACGAGGATGCGCTGGCGGATGAGATCGATGCGCGCGGCGAGTTCGCCGTCGGGCGTTGTCGCGGGACCGGCCACGGCCGAAACGGTGAGCAATGTGAGGGTAGACAGGGTGAAGAGTATACGGTTCATGCGCGCGACCTCCCGCTAAATCCCTAATAGAAAGCGACGTTGGAATTACCAAGTCTCGTATTGTATGCCTCCGCCGCAAGAAAATGCACCTGCGCCAAGCGCGTGGAAAACGGGGACTGTTCCACTTTTGATGAGCCCCAAGCCTGCCTGCGAAGCCCCCAACTTGTCTTCACCCAAACAGTCAA
>JAVEWL010000085.1:0-12526 GCA_034004565.1 FCB group bacterium
ACGTGCAGAATCTGTATGCACGTCCCTTCGTCGATCGTCTCCAGGTTCGCTTCATCCGCAATCCCTGACTTGCCCTTCTTGCGCAGCGTGGCGAAGGCGTCTTGGCGTTCGGCTTCGCCTATGAAATCGGGCGTGCGAATCAAAAGCTTCCATCGCCATTGTTCGATTGGCGTTTCGGCAGGCAGGCCGTCGGGGAACCATTGGCCTTCGAGCTTGCACACCGCATAGTCTTGCTTGCCCGCGAACTTGTGCGTCATCTTGATCGTGAACGCCACCGAATACAGCGCGCCGATGGCGGCGCAGAAGGGTTCGCTTCCCGGTGCGCCTTGGCCGCCGATTGCCAGGTATTGCGCCGGCTTAGTCTGAATCAGGACCGGTTTCTTTGGGGTTACGTATTCGTCTTTGTGCAGCTTGTACAGGTCAATCTTCGCATTTGTCATTTCCTGACCCTCATTTCCGCCCATGAGGCGCCAAATCAACCAAACTGCTTCTGCTCCCTACGTTGCTTCCACTATTCCGGGTACCACATGGACATCGGGTCGGGGCCGTTGCCGGTTTGGATGACCTTCTCGACCTCCAGCGTCTCCGCGTTTACGACGTGCAGGCCGTCCTTTTCCTCGCACCCGACGAATATGCGCTTCTCGTCGGGGCTCAGCTCGACGCCGATGGCGAAGCTGCCGACTTTGATGCGCTTGATCTCTTTGCGCGCGGGGACGTCGATGACGATCAACTGCCCTTCGGCCGTCCAACTGGGGACGTACGCGCGGGTGCCGTCTTTCGTGAACTTGATGCGGACGGGCATGCCCGGCACGTCGAAGCGTTCGATTACCTTGTTCGTGGCGACGTCGATGATCGAGATCGATCCGCCCGTCTGGTTGCCGACCCAGAGGTGCTTGCCGTCCGGCGTGAAGGCAATGCCTTCGGCGCCACTTTCGCAGGGAATCTGCGTGATGAGTTCTCCGCCCTTCCGATCGATGACGGACACATTTTCGGTCGCGATATTCGCGGTGTAGATTCGCGCATTGTCCGGCGAAACCAGCACCATGTGCGAGATTTTGCCGTGGGTCGGGATGCCGCGGGTGACCTCGTGCGTCTGCGTGTCGACTTCGACCACAAAGCCCGTCTGGCCCGCGGTGAAATAGGCGTTCTTGCCGTCGGGCGCCATGCCCGCGCCGTGGATGCGCGTATACTCGCCGGTGGGAATCTGCTTGATGTGCTTGCGGGCCACGAGGTCCACAACGGAAATCGTATTGCCCGGAGCGGCATAGTTCGAGAGGTACATGGTCCGCTGGTCGGGCGTGATGATCATCTCGTGCGGGTTCGGGCCCACGGGGATGGTCTGCTCGACCTCGAGCGTCTTAACGTTGACAAAGCTGAGCGTATCGCTGTGCTTGTTGGCGACCAGCAGCATAGGTTCCGCAGCGCCCGCCGCAGGCATCAGGCTCAATACGCACGACATCAGGAAGAAATGCCTCATAGGTGAATCGTCCCCTCGATATTGGAATCCTTCGTGCCAAGCGACACCTCAACCGCTCCAGAAAGGAAATATACACCACGCGAATTTGAACGTGTTAACGGGGTGTCCAAAAGGATATCATGGCCCTCTGCGGCCGCGCGGTTCAGCGGTCCAAGGAAAGTGGGGAGAGCGCCCGTTGGGCGTGAGGTCAAACCTGTAGGAGCAGAAGCATGGGTAAGAATGGATTCACACGGCGGGAATTCCTGGGGGCAACGGCCGCGGCCGCGGCGTTCACCATCGTACCGCGTTCCGCTTTGGCCGCATCGGGAGATCAGGCCCCGAGCGACAAGATGAACATCGGCAGCGTCGGCGTGGGCGGGATGCAAGGCTTGAACGACATTCGCAGCGTCAGTTCGGAGAACATCTATGCCCTGTGCGATGTGGACGAGACGTTTTTGGGCAAGGCGGCCGAGCTGTTCCCGAAGGCCAAGCTGTACCGCGACTACCGCGAGATGCTCGACAAGGAGCACAAGAACCTCGACGGGATCACGATCACCATCCCCGATCACATGCACGCCTCCGTCGCGCTGTACGCCATGGAGCGCGGCGTGAACGTCTACTGCCAGAAACCCCTCACGCAGTGCGTGTGGGAAGCGCGCCTGCTGACCAAGGCCGCGAAGAAATACAACGTGGTCACGCAGATGGGCAACCAGGGCTACTCGGCTAACGCCACGCGCGTCGCCTGCGAGATCATGTGGAGCGGCGAGCTTGGCGATATTACCGAGGTCCACTCCGTAAGCGGCGGCGGCTTCGCGCGTGAAGTCACCGAATGGCCCGCCGCCGAACCCGTGCCCGCCACGATGGACTGGAACCTGTGGAGCGGTCGCGTCGAGGAGCATCCCTACAGCGCGAAGATCCACCCGTGGAACTGGCGCGGTTTCCTCGATTACGGCTCCCAGATGATCGGCGACTGGGGCATCCATATGCTCGGACCGGCGAACTGGGGCCTTCAACTCGGCAGCCCCGCCAGCATCCAATGCACGGCGGTCGAAGGCGTGAATCCCGTCACCTATCCCCACTATGCCTGCAAGATGAATTTCCCCGAGCGCCCCAACCAGTACGTTCCCGGCGGCAAAATGGGTCCGGTCTCGGTGCACTGGTACGAAGGCAACATGGCGTCGAAGTTCGCGCCGCCAGCGGATCTCGCCGGAGAGAACCTGGACGGATTCAGCGAGATCTTCGTCGGCTCGAAGGGCTACATGGGCACCAAGGGCCGGGGCGAATCCGTAAGCCTGCTCCCGGCTAAGAAGATGGAGACGTATAACCTGCCCCCGCAGATCCTGAAGCGTTCGCCCGGACACTACGAAAACTGGATCCAGGCCTGCAAAGGCGAGGGCGAGACCTGTTCCCCCTTCGGCATCGCCGGCCCCTACACCGAATGGGTCCTGCTCGGCGCCATCAGTTGGCGCTTCCCGAACGAGGAACTCCAGTGGGACGCCGAGAACCTGCGCTTCACCAACAACGACAAAGCCAACGAGTTCATCAAGCCGGCGTTCCGCAAGGGCTGGGAACTCGAGGACATCAAAGCATAGCGGGAACACGCAGGGCCTCATGCGCCTGGGAACTCCCCCGGTGCATGAGGTTGGCGAGGTTCGCGCAAAACAGACCAAACGTCGAGGGAGAGGAAGCAATGCAACGCTTTAATATAGACATTTCAAGACGCTCGTTCATCGGCGGGGCCGCGGCCCTGGCCGCCGCAACAATGATTCCGAGGCACGCGGCTGCCGCGGAGGGCGGCAAGCCCGATTCCAGCTTCGGCGGTGTCCAGATCGGCGTCATCACCTACAGCTTTCGATCCCTGCCCTGCAGCGCCGAGGAGCTCCTGGGGTATCTCGTCACCTGCGGTATCAGTTCCACCGAACTCATGGGCGATGCCGCCGAGGCATACGCGAAGAAGCACACGCCGGCAACCGGCGTAGGCGGCCCCATGGACGGTTACGAAGCCCTCGGCAAGTTCTACAAGGACGCCGGCGTGGGCATTCACATCGTCAAGTTCGGCGACATCGGCGACGAGAAAATGTCCGACGAGCAAATCGACTACTACTTCCAGGCCGCGAAAGCCGCCGGCGCAAAAGGCATCACGCGCGAACTCTCGCCGGAAGCCGCCAAACGCCTCGGCCCGATCGCGGACAAGCACGAGATCGTCGTCGCGTTCCACAACCACACCCAGATGAAGCCCGATACCTACGACGGCGACATCCTCTCCTACGGGAAATACCTCGGCATCAACCTCGACATCGGCCACTACCTCGCCGGCACCAACGAATCCCCGGTTGCCTATATCGAGAAGCACCACGACCGGATCCTCAGCCTGCACCTCAAGGACCGGAAAAAGGACAACGGCGACAATCTCCCCTGGGGCCAGGGCGAAACCCCCATCGCCGAAGCCCTGCAACTCATCCAGAAGAACAAATACCCCATCTACGCCGACATCGAGCTCGAATACAAAGTCCCCGAAGGCTCCGACGCCCTGAAAGAAGTCACCAACTGCGTCCAGTTCTGCAAAACCGCCCTGACCTAGCCATCACACAATACGTCCCGGCCTGAGCCCCATCGGGCCGGGACTGTTCCTTAAATAGGGGACGCTACCCTGTTTCTCTCCCGCTTGTCACTGCTATGGCCCCCCTTCACCGTCCGATCTTTCTCCCACCATTCCGACGGGGCATGTCTCGGGACGCAAGCGGCGCGCGAGTTTCGTGGCGGCCTCGGCATTGTCGGGTACGGTTAAGCCGCCATCAATCCAATCGGCGCCGGCCAGCCACGGTGCTTCGTCCGTCTCGAGAGCGCCTATCGCAGGCGGCCGCCCGCCTTTGCCTTCGGCGATTCCCGGCACTGCCACACCGGCGGCATCCAAAGGACCACCCGGTTTGGGTCGAAAATCAAACTGCGCCGCGTCGACGAACAACCGCTCTTCTTCGCCCGGCACGATGGTTATGTTGGAATCGATAGTGCCTGCTTCCTGCGCAAGCGGCAGTACGAATTCCCGGTCGGCATTCTTGTAGTCACTCCGCCAGGACATGCGATCGAGAAAGGAATAGGCGACGTTATTGCGCACGCGCCAGGCGGCACGCTCCGTGGGCGAAATGTCCGGTTCGAATACCACGATCAGCCCCCGATCGGGGTTGTTCACGACCAGCGTATTGTTGTAGCCCTCAAGTTGGAATCCCTGCATCTTGCATCCAACCCCGGCGTTCCAGACCAGGTTATGATGGAAAACGATTTCGCGTCCCTGAATGTCCACGCGATACCCAATGCCGCGAATGTCGTGAAGCCAGTTGTGATGAACGACGGTGCCCGACATCTTCCTGCCGATGGGGATGTACAGCGACGAGACATCCACACAATGCAGACCGGCGTTGAATATATGGTTGTGGTCAAGCGTGGCGGGCCCGGCGCCCCGCGCGTAGATGCCGACTCCGCCAATGTTGTAGACCGTGCAACGCCGGACAACATTGGGGGCTGACGCGGCAGAAACGGCTTCGGTGCCGCTCGAAGCATCCGGGAGTTGTCTCGCACGCTCCTTTCCCCCGATCTCGATGCCGGGGCCGGGATGCCGGCCATGGAGGTTACTGTCGTGCACGACACAGTTCTCCACCCGGTTCCCGGAGCCTTCGACCTCCATCGCGGAATCCACCGCCCACTCGACCAGGCAGCGCTCGATGGTGTTGTCGTTCCCCTCGATGCGAAGATTGGACTGCGTCTTCTTGGCCGTCTTCAGGTCCGGGAACTCTTTGGGCGTTGAAGGGTAGAGAAAGCGGCAACGACGCAGAACGACGCGGCTGCTTTGTGCAAACCGCACGTTGCAGCCGCGAAATTCGAGACCTTCAATGACCACGTCGCTGACGCGTGTGCCTTCAAACCCGGCGACGCGAGCCTTGACCGATACGGCGTTCTCTCCGGGTTTCCGGCCGTCGGGGGCAGTCAGAAGCAACTCGCCGGCATCAACGTCATGCCACCACTCTCCGGGGGCGTCAAGAGCGCCGCGCGCCGCAACAAAGAACCGGTTACCCTCCAATCCCTCGGCCTCGATTCGTTCCGGCATCGAGTCTTCACCCCATGCCCGGCCTTCGATTCCCGCGGTATCGTAACGCAGTGTCTTCGATCCGGCTCGATGGTCGGCCACGGGGCGAGTGAAACAGTTGTTGCCTTTGCCCAACTTGATATACACCCTGCCGCCACTCAGGTCCCGGTCCGACCTGGCCAACTCCGCGCTTTCAATCCGGCCCAGTGCTGTCCCGGTTCCGGTCAGGGACCACTTCTTCTCCGGTCGCCAGTTTTCTTCCCAACTGCAATTGGGCCACCGCGCCTCGACCAGCATCCGGCCATCGAAAAACACGGCCTCAATGGAATCCTTGGCGTCCACTTTGGCCATCCATATTTCGCCCCCGCTCTGGCTCCAGGGACCGGGGACGATGTCAGAGCCGTCGATAATGACTCGCTCCCCCTGGTATGCGGAAAAGACGATCGGTCTCCCCTTCTCACCCGACTTTGACACGAGGACTGTTTCCCGGTAGACGCCGGCGCGAATGAAGCAGGTATCGCCGGCGACCGCCGTGTCGGCTGCGTGCTGGAGAGTCCGGAAAGGCTGCTCGATGCTTGTGCCCGAACTGGAATCACTGCCGTCAGCCGCGACGAAATACTCAACAGCCTGCACCGGAGTCATCGTAACCAGCATCAGAGCCGAGACCAAAGACAACCCGTTTCTCATGGCTGTTGTTCTCCTGAATATGGGGAAAATAGGGGACAGCCACCTACTTGGAAGCGACTGCATAGCTGCCTGAATAGGTGGCTGTCCAAAGCTCTCGTGTCGCATCTAAACCGCGAGGGGCACCTCCACAATCACGGATTCGCTGGTGGGTTCCGGGATGGGGTCGCCGAATTCACGCATGATTTCGAGGTGGCCCTCGATGGCTTCCTTGATGGCCACAAGGAGTTCTTCGACCGAATTCGCGGCGCTGGTGCAGCCCGGCAAGTCGGGCACATACGCGGAATAGTTGTTCGGACCCTTCTCGATGATGACAAGGTACTTCATGTATCTTCCTCCTTGCGGAGACCCGCTTGCCTGAAAATGCTGGCAAGGGTCTTGGGATGCAGATCGAAGTTCGGGTTGCCGGGGACCGTGACGGTGCCGGGCTTGCTGGCATGGCGGAAATGGTGGTGGCTGCCGCGTGTGCGAGCGAGCTTCCAGCCATCGTCCTGCAAGACCAAATGAGGTCGCGCACCTTCATACGCGAATTATGGCCGACGAATGCAACCCCGCGCAAACAAGCGCCCGCGCGTGAAACGGAGAACACGACGCCGGCCTCAAAGTCTTACGTACCTCCCCTTTCCAAAGGGGAGCTCTTAAAATTGCTGAAGACTCCCATTCGTCGCTGTCCCCTTCTAACCCCCGCGAGACCGCGTGACGGACTCGACTGTGCATGCTATAATTCGGTCAAGAGGCGGAGGTCAACCCATGGAATTGCCCGTGCACATCGACAAAGAGCAAATCGCGCAGTTCTGCCGGAAGCATCTTATCGTAAGGCTTGCCCTGTTTGGGTCGGTGTTGACCGAGCGCTTCTCCGAGGAAAGTGACGTGGATGTGCTTGTCGAGTTTGACCCGGCACATATTCCGGGAATGATCCGTTTGTGCGGCATGGAGCGTGAGCTGTCCGCGGTTATCGGAAGAAAAGTGGACATGCGCACTCCGAACGACCTCAGCCGCTACTTCCGGGATGAAGTCCTAAGTACGGCGGTCGTTCAGTATGTTGCTTGACGATGACCGCACACGCGTGCGCATGCGAACTTCAAAAAGGCATCCCAGCGGCCTACCGAGTAAAAAATAGGGGTAGCGTCCCCTGTTTTCCCGTTTTCTAAGTGGAAAGGGAGGACGGCGACAAATGCGCTCACTGAGGAGTCTGGTGGACAGTCTTTTTGGCGAAAAGAAGAACCCTGCGAAGGCAATTCAAGGGATCAAATCTGCATCGCTCTTTTCACCTTCGTCTGAACCCGAAGTCTCTCCCGTTCTGAAGACCGGAGACATGATTGGAAGAAGGTATGAAGTTCAAGAGATTCTCGGGAAAGGTGGCTTTGGCCTAGTATATCTCGTATATGACTGCGAGTCGAAGTCTCTATGTGCGCTAAAGACCTTCCGTGACGAATTTCTGGCGGATAGTATGGTGCGTGAAGAGTTTCGTCGAGAAGCGTCTTTGTGGATAGACCTAGGAGAGCATCCTTTCATTGTTCCTGCTCGCTGGGCAGAGGAGGTGTCGGGGCGGCTGTTCGTCGAAATGGACTACATCCGACCGGACTCGCAAGGTCGGATAACACTGGCTGATCACCTTGCTGTATGCAAAGCTCCTTTGGACACGGACCTTCTGTTGAAGTGGGGGATTCAATTCTGTGCTGGAATGGAGCACGCTAATGCGTTAGGAATTCAAAGTCACCGCGATATCAAGCCAGCAAACATCCTCATTGGACGTGACGGTGTACTGAAGATTACTGACTTCGGGCTTGCCGCTGCCATAGAGGCAGGGAGTGAAGAGCATAATGCAATTGCTGGGAGCAAGGATAGGGGATTTGGCCTGAGCTTGTTTAAGTCACAAGGAAAGCGGGTTTGTGGAACGCCGGGTTACATCGCACCAGAAGTGTATCAGGGAAAAAGAGCGGACGTTCGCAGTGACATATATGGATTTGGGGTAGTCTTATGGCAGATGGCCGCAGGAGCCGAATCTCCACCTTTCAAGGTCGTCTTTACTGGCGACATAGATGCCTATCTTGAGGCAATCTACTGCGAACAAAGAGCGGAGCGCGTTGACTCGGTATGCGAACCACTGGAGACACCAGTAAAGAAATGTCTGGCATTTGATCCAAGTGATCGGACCAAAGATATTTCCAAATTACGCCAGGAACTGGAATCGCTTCTCTTCGTGAGAACAGGTCTGAAGATTGAAATACCAAAAGTTGCTGAACAAACGGCAGCGTTTTGGAGCAATAAGGGAGGCTCATTGACTCAACTGGGACGACTTGAAGAAGCTTTACTTTGCTACGACAAAGCGCTTGAAATTGACTCCAGGCGAGTACGTGCGTGGGGTGGCGAGGCTGGCTCAGTAATGTATATTGATGGAGTGCCATTATCCGAGTACGCGCAGGCGTGGAGTGGAAAGGGTGTCACTCTCGCCGAACTTGACCGCCATAAAGAGGCCATAACTTGCTTCGATAGGGCGCTGGAAACTGACCCAGAGAACGAGGTTGTCTTAAGCAACAAGGGAGCAAGCCTTGAAATCCTCGGACGCTTGAACGAAGCCCTAGTTTGTTATGATAGAGCGCTGGAGAGCGATCAGGAATATGCTGTGGCTTGGGCTCGAAAAGGCTCTCTTCTTTTCGACCTTAAGCGCAGCTCAGAAGCTGTTACTTGCTATAACCGCGCTTTGCAGATCGACCCTAGATTCGGAATTGTCTGGGCCAACAAAGGTATCGACCTTGCTGCAGAAGATCGCAATGAAGAGGCCATAGTATGTTTCAAGAATGCACTCGAAATCGACCCCCGGAACTGGAAGGTCTGGGGAGAGAATGGCATTGCTCTTGCAGCACTGGGCCGTTATGAAGAGGCAATTAGAAGTTTTGAGAAAGCGCATGAGATTAATCCCAAGTACCCTTCGGAGGGATGGTGTCACAAAGGTGTTGCTCTTGCAAATCTAGAGCGTCATAAGGAAGCCATTCTTGCTTACAACAAGGCGCTAGAGATTGACCCTAGGAATGCGGTGGCATGGGGCAACAAAGGCTTCAGTCTCGCAAAGCTTGGGTTGGGTGATGAATCTATCCTATGTCTTGACAGAGCACTTGAGATTGAGCCCTTCGCTGTGTCGGTCTGGAACAATAAGGCGTACATGCTCCTGGCACTTGGACGGCGTGAAGAAGCCGCGATTTGCCGTAAAAGGGCAGTTGAAATTGAAGCCAGAGGCGAGCGGCTGTCTTGAGCGATTTCGTTTCCTTCACACGTCTTATGCACCGCCATTACCGCAAAGCCGCAAACTGTCAAACCGAAAGAATTCCTTTTGGAAGTAGGAACAGCCACCTATTAGGAAGGAACGGACCAGCTATTTCAATATTTCAATTGTAAACTGGTGGATGACCCCAATTCTTTTCCATTAATACTCAGTGATTGCGCCATCTAACAGCCAATTGTATTCTATTCTGGATTACAGACTGAGGAGCGCATTTCACATTTAGGGGAGGGCTACTGGGCTGTGAACGTACACGTTGTTCGTGTTGTTGCCTTGTTCGTCATTGTTCTAGTTTTGGGGAGTCTGTTGGGCTTAAGCGGGAAAGACGAAAATTGGTTAGCCCTATGTGTGGGCTTGGTACTGTGGTCTAGCCCTATCGTCCATGGCTTCGGTAGCGCATTTAGATCTGTAAACAGCTACTTGAAGCGGAATAACACAAGAAGGAGTTCTTCGGGAAAAATGGCGCAAGGGAAAGGTCCGGGATGTTCAACTGAAGAAGAAACGTTCGAACGTAATAGCCGTGGGCATCAGCAAGATCAGGAGCGCGTGCGCGGGGGGCAAGGTTACAGAGTAGAACCAGAGGGTACGTTAGGTCTAGATTGGTGCTACAGACTCTTAGGAGTCACATCTGATGCAACGTTGGATGAGATTGAGCGAGCATACCGGCATAAGGCGAAAGTACACCACCCCGACCATAAAGGTGACGGCGATGTGATGCGGCTGCTAAATGAAGCTAGGCAAAAACTAAGAAAGGCACTGTCTGAATGACTGCGTAAATAGGTGGCTGTCCTCTGTTTTCGGGATGGGAGGCAGCTTTGAGTGAAATATGCACCCGCCTGTTGAATGCCACCACCCGTTACCCTACTATGTGTTCTTCGACACGAGTATTCCGTAAGACGGGTTTCTCTCCTGCGAGTAGAGGAAGAGCAGAATGGCCCAAGTAAACCTTCCCGCCAGGTGCCTCAAATGTAATCTTGTTTTTTCCTCGGGCATCATCCTTGAGAACGCCACTATGGAGAACTCGTTCGAGGGCTGCAGCACCCCGTGCCCCCGTTGCCAAGGACCAGCCAGCATTGCCGACGGTACTTTCAACGTTCTTGATGATGTGGTGACGGTTATAAACTCCCCAAATGTAACGGTCCACATGCTCAAGGCTCTTGGTGTTGAAGTACGAAGGGCCGTCAACGAGAGTGCCCCGCCCGAGGAACTTGCCCAGTCGGTGGAGAAGATAGATCCCAAGTTCGGATGGTTGATCCGTAAGCTCAAAGATTCTCCACTTTATCCCCTCATCCTAGTGGCCCTCTACAAACTCATCGAGAACGCCAGCGTCAAGGTTGATCTGGACGTCAATAAACTAATCGATCAACTCATCGAGCTTTGCAAGTCGCTCTATTGAAGGAACCGCCGCGGCTCAGGGGAAAGAGGGGATAGACACGAGTGGCGCTTACTTAAGCTGGTTCGTGTGCGAACCACAAGGGATTGAGAAAGAGCGATCGCCAGGAACGCAATAGCTTGGGGCAACCACGAACATCGGACGCTTAAGTAAGCGTCATTCGGAATTGTCCCGTATTTCCGGGGAGTCAAAATCTCAAAGAACTGGTGATTCCCTTGTTTGCGTGGTACAATTCTTAATTGGAGAGGATGGTTTACATGAGCTTCTACTTCGATCCTGTGCACGTCACGCAGGCCGCGGCCTACTTGGTGTCCTGCGCCGGAAAGCCCCGTATGGAGCGCATGAAGCTCCTGAAGCTTTTGTACTTCGCAGACCGGGAGAGCCTGCGCGAGCAGGGATTCCCTATCACAGGAGATACTCCCTACGCTATGGAGTATGGCCCGGTCCTCAGCCGCGTCTACGACTACATCAAAGGCCAATGCAAGAACGACCCCGGTCAGGAATTCTGGTCGAAGCACTTCCAAACGGTTAGTTCCCGCGAAGTGGAATTGATCAATGATGCGGGCATGTCCGAGTTAACCCGGTACGAAATAGGCATTCTGGAAAAGGTCTGCACGGAGCATGAGCATCTTGACGCCATGGGGTTGAGCGAGCTTAGCCATGAGTTTCCCGAGTGGGCAGGCAACTACGTTTCTGGAACCTCGGTTGTCATTCCCTTGGACAGCCTCATGGACGCTTTGGGCATTGCACGGGAGGAAGAACGTCGTGAGATTCGCCGGACGCGGGAAGAGGATCTGGAGTATTTTGAAGGGATGCAAAAGCTGAAACATGGCCTTGAGCATCCATCCGGGGGAATGTCTAAATCTTGAGGCCGGCGGCATTCGACACTTCTTTTTCGTGATCTCAGCGCCGGATGTCTATCCGTCAAAGGCCGTTGTCCTGGTTCCCATGACCAGCCAGTCGCCCGATAAGCGAATTGATCCGTCGTGCCTCCTTAACCCTGGCGATCACCCGTGCTGCAAGCATCCGTCGTTTATTGACTACCGGTACGCGGAAACCTTCTTGCTGTCCGAGTTAGAGAAGGCGCTGCAAAGCGGCACGGCTACACGCAAGGGAGTTGCCTCATCTGGCCTTTTGGCGCGGCTCCGACAGGGCGC
This sequence comes from FCB group bacterium, assembly GCA_034004565.1. Classification (GTDB taxonomy): domain Bacteria; phylum Hydrogenedentota; class Hydrogenedentia; order Hydrogenedentales; family SLHB01; genus JAVEWL01. The sequence continues at coordinate 12,052 of JAVEWL010000085.1, forward strand.
CGAAAGCACGGTCCACCTCAAGCAGCGAATTCACACGCTTCTCTGGGAGCAGGGGATCGTGAAGCCCTTCTAGAATTGAACAGCGGACCGCGACCTGTTTTCAGGTTCTTTTATTCGATACTCCCTGTAGCCATTCACTTTCCAGCATGCAGCCGCCATATCACACCTGCATTACTTCGCCACAAGCATTTCCGAATGAATCGTGACTTTTCCCAGCAAGCCGGAAGACGTGAGTTTTGCCTCGGGCTTCCAGCTTTTGGTGCTGACGAAGAGCTTGCGGTCGGATTCGGGCTTGAGGCCGTCTCCGAGGAGGGCGTTCAGCCAGGTGTTTACCACGTCGACTTCGAGGGTGTTTTCGCCTTGCTTGACGGCCTTGCTGATGTCGACTTTGTAGGGGGACTTCCATAGGACGCCCAGGTCCTGGCCGTTTAGGCGGACGCGGGCCATTTCGTCGACGGTGCCGAGGTCGAGTACG